>NZ_JAGKRH010000175.1:0-8308 GCF_017939245.1 Aeromonas sp. PrichA-15
TACCCGATGCACACGAGTGTGCTGGAAGGGGTGAACAACAAGATCAAAGTGATAAAGCGCATGGCATATGGATTTAGGGACTCAGAATACTTTTTTCTGAAAATCAAGGCGGCCTTCCCCGGAAAGCCGCGATGAACCTAAAAAAATCCCGGCGCCGTCGCACAGACAGGGCCGGGTCATCAAACAAGGAATGGCGATAAATATGCTTTACAGCAAAGACTAACTACGGGGTGTGCAAACTTGCAGACATATGAAGAGAAGATGGCGGGTGCACAATCCTCATCTCCTCTTCGGCAACCATTGCATGGTGAGCATCATAGTGTGATGAATGTCACAATGCAAGTTTTGTGGTGTAATTTTACAGTCAAATTGAAAGTGTTTCACTTAAATAGCCGTTAAATTAGGCTGAAAACGCTTTTATTGTAATTTTATTACAGGATTTTAAGATCAAAAGTCGGTTGGGGGCTCCTGCTCCTCCATCAGCTCCAGCAGATTGATGGCCACGGCGATGAAGTCCGACTCGGTGACGATGCCAACCAGCTTGCGCCCCTTGAGTACCGGCAGACAGCCATATTTGTGGCGCTGCAGATACAGGGCCGCCTCCTTGATGCCGGCGTGGGGATCCACGCTCGCCACCTGACGAGTCATGATCTCGTCGAGCTGGACGCTGTCGGTGAACTCCGCCTCCCGCTCGGGGTTGATCAGCAGCAGCTTGGATTCACGGGTGGCCAGGATGTCCGAGAGGGTGACCAGACCAAGCAGATGCTGGTGTTCATCGACGATGGGAACGTGACGGATCCGCTCCTGCTGCATCAGCTCCATCGCCTGCTTGACGCTGTTTTCCGGACCCAGAGTAAAGGGGTGTTCAGTCATGATCTCGGAGAGGGTCATCATGGTGGGCCTCCTTGTGTGTCTGCTTCCACCCTAGCCCAGCCCCCGTCGCCAGAACATGATCGGGGTCAATACAAAACCTTAAAGGTTTTTTAACGGGCCCAGCCTCACAAAATGGCCCGCTATCCCTTGTCTTCCTTGGGTTTTTAGTCTTTTGGGTTGCCTTGGAAGAGGGGGATAACTAGACTAGCCGCCGATTCCCCCGAGGTGAAAGATGCAAGTATCCGATTTTCATTTTGATCTGCCAGACGAGCTGATTGCCCGCTATCCCATGGCGGAGCGTACCGCCAGCCGCCTGCTGCAGCTCGATGGTCAAACCGGCGCCCTGCGCCACGGTCATTTTGTCGATGTGCTTGACCAGCTCAACCCCGGCGATCTGCTGGTGTTCAACAATACCCGGGTCATTCCGGCCCGCATGTTTGGCCAGAAGGCCAGCGGCGGCAAGCTGGAGGTGCTGGTGGAGCGCATTCTGGACGAGCACAGCGTGCTGGCGCACGTCCGCTCGTCCAAGTCCCCCAAGCCAGGTACCCGTCTCCTTCTGGATGGCGGTGCCGACGGTGTGCCCGTCGAGGCCGAGATGCGTGCCCGCCACGACGCTCTGTTCGAGATCCACTTCCTGGACCCGCGCCCTGTGCTGACCATTCTGGATGCCATCGGCCACATGCCGCTGCCCCCTTACATCGACCGTCCCGACGAGGATGCCGACAAGGAGCGCTACCAGACCGTCTACAACCAGAAGCCGGGTGCCGTGGCGGCGCCGACCGCCGGTCTGCACTTCGACGAGCCGCTGCTCGAGCAGATCCGTGCCAAGGGCGTGGAGATGGCCTTCGTGACCCTGCACGTTGGGGCGGGCACCTTCCAGCCGGTGCGCGTCGACAAGATTGAAGATCACCACATGCACTCGGAATACGCCGAAGTGCCCCAGGAGGTGGTGGATGCTATCGCGGCGACCCGCGCCCGCGGCGGTCGGGTGGTTGCGGTGGGCACCACGTCGGTGCGATCCCTCGAGAGCGCAGCCAAGGCGACCCTGGCCCAGGGCAAGCCGCTGGCGCCCTTCTTCAATGACACCGACATCTTCATCTTCCCCGGTTACGAGTTCCAGGTGGTCGATGCCATGATCACCAACTTCCACCTGCCCGAATCCACCCTGATCATGCTGGTCAGCGCCTTTGCAGGCTACGACAACGTGATGGCCGCCTATCAGGCCGCCGTGGCGGGACAGTACCGTTTCTTCAGCTACGGGGACGCCATGTTCGTCACCCGTCGCCGGGTGCAGGGTTAAGCCTTGCCCTTCAGAAGTCGTTCAGGCTCTGCTTGTCAGTATGCCGGCCGGCTTCATATTACCGGGCCCCTCGGGCCCTTTGTTGTCAGACTGTTTCTCTGACTGAATAGAGGTAGCAATGAAATTTGAATTGAAAACCACCGATGGGCGTGCCCGTCGCGGTCAACTGGTGTTCGAGCGTGGCGTGGTCCAGACCCCGGCCTTCATGCCGGTCGGCACTTACGGCACCGTCAAGGGGATGACACCGGAAGAGGTGCGTGAGACTGGTGCCCAGATCCTGCTTGGCAACACCTTCCACCTCTGGCTGCGCCCGGGTCAGGAAGTGATGCGCGCCCACGGCGATCTGCACGACTTCATGAACTGGCAGGGGCCGATCCTGACCGACTCCGGTGGTTTCCAGGTGTTCAGTCTGGGGCACATCCGCAAGATCACCGAGGAGGGGGTGCACTTCCGTCATCCCATCAACGGCGAGAAGATCTTCCTCGACCCCGAGAAGTCCATGGAGATCCAGTACGATCTGGGTTCCGACATCGTGATGATCTTCGACGAGTGCACCCCGTACCCGGCCACTTACGAGGAAGCGCGCAAGTCCATGGAGATGTCCCTGCGCTGGGCCAAGCGCTCCCGTGACAAGTTCGATGCGCTGGGCAACAAGAACGCCCTGTTCGGCATCATTCAGGGTTCTGTCTACGAACCGCTGCGGGATGTGTCGCTGGACGGTCTCCTTGAGATCGGCTTCGACGGTTACGCGGTCGGTGGTCTCGCCGTGGGTGAGCCCAAAGAGGACATGCATCGCATTCTTGACCATGTCTGCCCGAAAATTCCAGCCGACAAGCCGCGCTACCTGATGGGGGTGGGCAAGCCGGAGGATCTGGTGGAAGGGGTGCGCCGCGGTATCGATATGTTCGACTGCGTGATGCCGACCCGCAACGCCCGCAACGGTCATCTCTTTACCACCGATGGGGTGGTCAAGATCCGCAACGCCAAGTACCGGGAAGACACCAGCACCCTGGATGCGGACTGCGATTGCTACACCTGCAAGAACTACACCCGCAGCTATCTGTACCATCTGGACAAGTGCAACGAGATCCTCGGTGCCCGTCTGAATACCATCCACAACCTGCGTTATTACCAGCGCGTGATGCAGGGTTTGCGGGACGCGATCGAGCAGGGTAAATTAGACGACTTTGTAACTGAGTTTTACCGTCGGCAAGGGAAGCCTGTGCCTCCACTGGCTGAAAATGACGTGAAATAACAACGACATATAAGTTAGTATTCAAATCTACATCAATAAGAGGTTGTTAAATGAGCATTATCTCCAAGGCGTATGCAGAAGGCGCGGCTCCGGCAGCACAGGGTGGTGGCATGGAAATGATCATCATGCTGGCCGTGTTCGGTCTCATCTTCTACTTCATGATCTACCGTCCCCAGGCCAAGCGTGCCAAGGAGCATCGCAATCTGATGAGCTCCCTCTCCAAGGGCGACGAAGTGCTCACTTCCGGTGGCCTGGTCGGCAAGATCGCCAAGGTTTCCGCCGACAGCGACTACATTGTGCTGGCCCTGAACGATCAGACTCAGGTCACCATCAAGCGTGACTTCGTCTCTGCCGTTCTGCCCAAGGGTTCTATCCAGTCCCTCTAATCTCCCGAGGAGCACAGCGTGTTAAATCGCTATCCGCTGTGGAAATACCTGATGGTGATCGTCGTGATCGCCATCGGTTTTCTATATGCAGCCCCCAATCTTTACGGCGAAGACCCGGCCTTGCAGGTCTCTGCCAGCCGTGGTGCCGAAGTCAAACTAGAAACCCTCGATCAGGTGAAGGAAACCCTCGACGAGGCGAAGCTCCCGGTCAAGCATGCGGCGTTCGAGCACGGCTTCATCCTGATCCGTTTCAACAACACCGAAGACCAGCTCAAGGCGCGCGACATCGTGGCCAACAAGCTGGGCGACAATTTCATCACCGCCCTCAACCTGGCACCGTCCACCCCCGCCTGGCTTGAGGCCATCGGCGCGGCGCCCCTGAAGCTCGGTCTTGACCTGCGGGGCGGTGTGCACTTCCTGATGGAAGTGGACATGGCCGAAGCGCTGGCCAAGCAGCAGGAACAGATGGTGCAGGATTTCCGTGCCGAACTGCGCACCCAGAAGATCCGCTACTCCGGTGTACGCCGGGTCGGGGATCAGGTGCAGGTGGTCTTCCGTGACGAGGCCGATCAGGCCAAGGCACTCTCCTTCCTGCGTCGCCAGAATGCGGATCTTGTCTTCACCACCGACCAGAAAGGGGATGACTTCATCCTGCTGGCCAGTCTGAGTGAAGCCAAGGTCAAAGAGGTGAAGAAGTATGCCCTCGAGCAGAACATCACCATCATCCGCAACCGGGTGAACGAACTGGGTGTGGCCGAGCCGTTGGTCCAGCAGCAGGGCGGCGAGCGTATCATCGTCGAGCTGCCGGGGATCCAGGACACCGCCCGTGCCAAGGAGATCCTGGGGGCCACCGCGACCCTGGAGTTCCACATGGTCGATGAGGCTGCCGATATCCAGGCCGCAGCCGCAGGCCGCGTGCCGCCGAGCTCCAAGGTCTACAACGATCGCAACGGTCGTCCCGTGGTACTGCAAAAGCGCGTGATCCTGACCGGTGACCACATCGTGGGTGCCCAGTCCGGTTTCGATGAATACAGCCGTCCCCAGGTCAACATCAAGCTCGATGGTCAGGGTGGCAACAAGATGGCCAACTTTACCAAGGACAACGTTGGCAAGGGCATGGCGACCGTCTTCATCGAGTACAAGCCGGTGGGTCAGCCTGGTCCGGACGGCAAGCGCAAGTTCCGCAAGCAGGAGGAGGTGATCAACGTCGCCACCATCCAGTCTCGCCTGGGTAGCCAGTTCCGCATCACCGGGATCGACAACGCCAACGAAGCCCACAACCTGGCGCTGCTGCTGCGTGCCGGTGCCCTGATTGCCCCGATCCAGATCGTCGAAGAGCGCACCATAGGCCCGAGCCTGGGTCAGCAGAACATCGACAGCGGGATGGAAGCCATCGGCTGGGCCATGCTGGTGATCGTGCTCTTCATGGGGATCTACTACCGTGCCTTCGGCTGGGTGGCCAATCTGGCGCTGACCATGAACCTGGTGCTCATCGTCGGTATCATGTCGATGATCCCGGGGGCCACCATGACCCTGCCGGGCATCGCCGGTATCGTGTTGACGCTGGGGATGGCGGTGGATGCGAACGTGCTGATCTACGAGCGTATTCGTGAAGAGATCCGCAATGGTCGCGGGGTGCAGCAAGCCATTCACCTGGGCTTTGATCGCGCCTTCTCCACCATCGCCGACTCCAACGTCACCTCGCTCATCACCTGCGTGATCCTGTTCGGTATCGGTACCGGTGCCATCAAGGGCTTCGCCCTGACCCTCGGGATCGGCCTGACGGCGTCCATGTTCACTGCCATCACGGTATCCCGCGCCATCATCAACCTGGCCTGGGGTGGACGGCGCATCGACAAGCTGCCGATCTAAGGAAGAGACATGTTTCAAATTCTACATTTTGAAAAGCCCATCCCCTTCATGCGTTTCGCCAAGCTGGGTATGGTCCTCTCTGCTCTGGTGACGGTGCTCGCCCTCTACGTTCTGTACGATCGTGGCCTGAACTGGGGGCTGGACTTCACCGGCGGTACCACCATCGAGGTGGGGTTCCAGCAGTCGGTGAGCCTGGACAAGATGCACGAGGCGCTGGATCAGCAGAAGATTGACGGGGCGACCCTGCAGTTCTTCGGCTCCAGCCGTGATGTGCTGGTGCGCATGGCCCCCCAAGAGGGCGTCAAGGTCGAGCAGCAGGGCAACGAGGTCCTGGCGGCCGCCAAGCTGGTCGACGAGAGCGCCGTGCTCAAGCGTGTCGAGTTCGTCGGTCCCTCCGTGGGTGACGAGCTGGCCACCGACGGTGCCCTGGCCATGCTGGCCTCTATCATCTGTATCCTGATCTACGTGGCGGTGCGCTTCGAGTGGCGTCTGGCCACGGGTGGCATCCTCTCCCTGGCTCACGACGTGATCATCACCCTCGGCATCTTTGCCTACTTCCAGTACGAGTTCGACCTGACCGTGCTGGCGGCGCTGATGACGCTGGTGGGGTACTCCCTGAACGACACCATCGTTGTGTTCGACCGGGTGCGGGAGAATTTCCGCAAGGTACGCCGTGGGGACACCGCGGAGATCATGGATCTCTCCATGACCGAGACCCTGAGCCGGACCATCATCACCTCGGGGTTGACCTTCGTGGTGGTGGTGGCGCTGCTGCTCAAAGGCGGGCCTCTGATCCACGGTTTCTCCATCGCCATGGTGATCGGGGTGGCCTTCGGGACCTACTCCTCCATCTATGTGGCGAGCGCCTCAGCCATGTTCCTCGGGATCAAGCGGGAGCACATGCTGCCGACCCAGGTGGAAAAAGAGGGCGCGGATCAGCAAGAGATCCTGCCGTAACAGACAAGGGCGCCGCAAGGCGCCCTTTCTCTTGTGGCCGGGGTGAGTCATGATGCTCCCCACAACCCAGCATCCATTACCCAAAGCAAGGAGCAAGCCCATGCAACACAATCCCCGTTTTCTGGCCCTGGTAGAGGCCATCCGCCCGCAGGTGCAGGAAACCGATGTGCATCAGATCAAGCGCTGGCAGGATGAGGGCCGAGCATTTCATCTGATCGACGTGCGCGAAGAGAGCGAGTGGGCCAGGGGCCATCTGCCGGGGGCCACCTATCTCGGGCGCGGGGTGATAGAGCGTGACATCGAGACCCGGTATCCGGATCCCGACACCGAACTCTACCTCTATTGTGGTGGGGGATTTCGCTCCATCCTGGTGGCGGATAACCTGCAGAAGATGGGTTATTCCCGGGTCGTCAGCGTCGATGGAGGCTTTCGCGGCTGGAGCGATGCCGGATACCCTGTCGAATCCTGATTTATTTGAGGGAGAGGGGCTGCGCCACATGACAAACGGCCCCGTGATCTTTACCATATGCGGGGTCAAGCGTAAGCGTCGGAGTGTTCATTGAACGTCAGGATAGGGATTGGATACCTCACGGGTATCCTGTTGTTGCTCCCCTTGTGGGGTTGCAGCAGTAGCAGTCAGGTAAAAGCGCCTCAAGTTCCCAAGCCGCAACCCGCTTCACTGGTATTGGCGACCCCCTTGCAGGTCTCCTACCAGAGCGAGTTGGCGTTGGCGCGACTCGGGCAGATGCTCAGTGAAATGGAATTGACGACCGAACAGCGGGCAGAACTCTTCTATGAGCGTGCCGTGGTGTTTGACCGGGTGGGCTTGCGTTCCCTGGCGCGACTCGACTTCAACCGCGCCCTGCGGGAGAAGCCGGATTTTGCCGAGGCCTACAACTTCATCGGTGTCTATCTGGTTCAACAGCAGAACTACGACGAGGCCTATGAGGCGTTCGACTCCGCCCTGGAGCTCGCCCCGGATTACGACTACGCCTATCTCAACCGGGGAATCGCGCTCTATTACGGCAATCGCCCCGAGCTTGCCGCGGCGGATATGAAGCGCTTCTACGAGGCGCAACCAGAAGACCCTTATCGGGTGATCTGGCTCTATCTGGCCGAGCAGAAGCTCAACGGACCGGCGGCCATGAGCCGGATGCGCGAGCGGCTCAACAAATATGACGACGACGCCTGGAACTGGGATCTGGTGCGCCTCTATACGGGCGACATCAATGCCACCCAGTTGATGAGCAACGTGGTGAAAGGGGTCAAGGACAACAGGGAGCTCGCCGAGCGCCTGTGCGAGACCTACTTCTACCTCGGCAAGTTCGAGCTGGCCAAGGGTAACCGCAAGGAAGCCATCAGCTACTTCAAGCTGGCGCTGGCCAACAACGTCTATGACTTCATCGAGCATCGCTATGCCTTGCTGGAGCTGGAACTGATGGCGCGCAAGCCCCAGCCACCCGGAGCCCAGGGCAAGAGCGGCAAAGCGTGACTAAACGGGTTTGAACCCCATGAAAAAGGGTTCATCGCGGCTTTCCGGGGAAGGCCGCCTTGATTTTCAGAAAAAAGTATTCTGAGTCCCTAAATCCATATGCCATGCGCTTTATCACTTTGATCTTGTTGTTCACCCCTTCCAGCACACTCGTGTGCATCGGGTAGTTTGCA
>NZ_JAGKRH010000176.1:0-1254 GCF_017939245.1 Aeromonas sp. PrichA-15
CAGTGGATACTGAACATGCTGAAGCAAAACAAATCACGTAATCTAAGCATGGCCAACAAGCGCAGGCTCTGCTGTCTGAATGAACAATATTTGTTCGAATGTATGGGGTTGTTCAAAGTATAAACACTGATGCGTCAGCCCTGCCTCGGTAGCATTGGCCAACAAGAATGCACGGATTGTGTGGGCGCTCTTGGCCAAAGACCAGGAGTACTGTGCGCCAGTGATGAGCATTTAAGCTTCTGAGCCAGTGAGACAGAAAAAACACCACCGATTGCTCAGGCAAGTATGAAGTGATGGCAGGACAGGTCAGACCGTGATGGGGAAAACCCGGTTTAGGCAAGGCTCTTGAGAGAGCGCGTTGTTGATAGAGGCCTCCATCAGCACATTCCATCAGGGACAGAGGTGTTTCATCACCTCAGAAAAGTCCGGATCTATGGCTGCAACTGATGACCCGTAAACCACCACAGCATATTAGCTTGGCAAACTGGGGGCGACCATCTATGCCCAAATCAGCGATCCAGTAATGACTTCTCCAGCCCCAGGTGACAGCTACATTCAGGGCCTTCTGACAGGCGGGCCCAGCATATTCAGTTTGTTTATGCCGAATTGAGCACTGCACTTACAGGCATAGCAAGACTGCGGCTTGAAGTTCGTCAGCCAGAATCCCGACTGGCCTTGTAAGGACAAATATTCATCTTGAACAGCTAACAGTAGTTCGTGCGTGGGAGACAAATAAAATTCTTAACCAACTATGCTGCCGCTTCTATCCGTTGATTGGCTGTGAGGTTATTCCATGCTCGGTGAGCCCAAACTAACTCTACTGAATAAACAACACTAGGACACTTTCACAATGATTACTGCATGGCGTAGGAGTTTCTGGGTGCTGCTAGGTGCTGCATTGATTCTTTTCTTGTCATTAGGCACTCGTCATGGCTTCGGTCTGTTTCTTTCGCCGATGAGTATGGAATTCGGATGGGGCCGCGAGATTTTCGCCTTCGCCATGGCACTTCAGAACCTAAATAACTGATCCCAATAGTGCTACACCTTCGCTGTGCCATAGCCATTCCCCGGGAAAGGAGACACGGTATCCATGAAGTGTTTCACTCGAGCCAGCAGGTTTGCCATCCCTCTGCATTGATGATTGCGCGTGATGGTTTCATGTAACTTGTGCCATAGCCGTTCTATGTGATTAACCCAAGGGCTGTAAACTGGCTGGAACACCAGGCAGAACTTGGGATTCTTCTTCAACCATCG
>NZ_JAGKRH010000177.1:0-6567 GCF_017939245.1 Aeromonas sp. PrichA-15
TGGTGGGCATTCCCGCGGAATGCATGGTGTTTTTGCTCATGGGGGGAGCGTATCTAAGGAGCAGGATCAAGCAAGCAGGAAAGTGGGATCAAGAGACGATCGTCTCATTTTTCCTGTGTCAATACTGTTCCGGTGAATACTTACTATTGCCGGACAGTGTCCTGCATGGCCGTAAAACGATCGTTTGACGGACAAGCCCGGGACAGCTTTGGACACGACTAGATTACGCCGGTCGTCGTATTGAAGAGCAGCATAGGGTTCATGCTAACGCTCAGGCTATGGTAAGAGCTCACAACGAGGTCAGAGGACAGCACGACAAAAGAGCGTGGTGGATTGAATATCCGCGCACCTTCTACCCGATATCCGATGATCAAGTGGTAACTGCTTCTTGTACCCCTGGGGAATAACGAAGAAGAAGCGAGTACCTTACCGGCCCAAGGCGCACCGTGGCAATGCACGGTGTTGACGATGGCCTGAATGGAAGTCCTAGAAATAATGTAAGTGCATATATACAAGCGTCACTATATTTTTGCGACTTTATGAAAAATCTTATATTTCGAGCTATTATCGCCAAGCCAGTGCATAGCTAATGCTAACCAAATTCTGAAGTTCAAAACCTAATACAAAAAATCTGTACCGCTGGCGATAATTTCCCGTTGACAGTCTTTATATGTTGCTAGTTGCGCTCATTTTTTGATTCCGTTCTTTTTCGTAGTGTTAATTTTGATTATTCCAGACCGAGACCGCTCTATGGCGTCTCTTAAGCAGTCTGTCATCGGTGGCGGGTTGCGCATGAGCGCCTCGATTTGCTCATGTTCTTCTTGGGTTAATGTGATCTGTCCGTGCTGTTTGACTAATGCGTTAGCCTGTGCCAAGCAAGTTGTTATAATGAAGTCGGTCAGAGACACTCCTAAAATAGCTTTGGCTTTTTTAAGCAGAAGATATTCACTCTCACTGATATTGAGGTGTATTTCATGTTGGTTATTCATATGGCCTCTTGTGTTGACTGAATTGCAGCGCCATTAATGGCGCTGCAATATTTAATGAGTGGGCGCATGTTGCAGCTGGAATAGCTAGGGAAGGTGCTAACAAGTCACTTGGCACAAAAACACACCATTCTAAATTATTGATATTAAATGGCTAAACTTTTTATTTTTGGCACATAGGGTACTTATTCGCACCTTCCCTAGCGCATTTATATTTCCTTACACTTAATTGAAACTGCTAGCTATTTGAAGTTTAAATAAAATGCGAAACATTCAGTATCGGATTTGTATATTTGCAGGGGAGTCGCTCCGAGATTAATCAATCCTTTTGCGATGTGCTCTATGCCTCGCTGAGCGGTAATGCTCCGGCGGCTGGTCATGAGATCGATATTACATATTCTATAAATGGCGATACTGTCTATGTCGGTGTTAGCCACAGAATTTTTTATAATCCAGGACAAATATGACAACACATATTTTGGGAACCATGCTTTATTCACCATAAGCTCGAATGATTTTTTGTATTCGTATATCAGATTCTGTTTTTGGGTTGGAGGGTAAAAGAGGCTATCGAACTCTCTTATTATTAGTGTTTTCTTGTCGCCAACGAGTTTTGTGGAACAGTACATCTTTGTTCCGTATCTGTAATCATACAGCCATTGCCCCCCGAAGCATGTGGCTTGATTGAATAGAGTTGATATGCTGTTGTTAATTGTACCGACAACAGATAATGGCGTGTTCCTGGGTGTTTTAGATTCTTCGTAAATAACGGAGTGAATGTGAAATATTTCGTCATCAAATAGATGATTCAGATTCTGGTTGTATAAGTGACAGGCAATTGAATCTGGCTGTAAGGTGATTTTATTAAGAGAATTAACGTCCAGTTTTCCTGTCTGAATGTCATGAGCCAGCAATTCACGAATGTCAGATGCTTGACGGTGGCAGTGACCACATCCTTTATTATTTTCTCTCTTGACTATTGATTGTGAAGCGCAACTTTTCAACTCCGTCCAATTTCGGCAGTTGTAATAAAAAGCGAGCATCTCATAGGCGTGGCTTAGTTGAACGGACAACCGTTCAGCTAATTTTCCTGCGTGAATTTCGAGTGTAGAAAGTTTTGGGTAGTGGCGGGTTTCAAATTTAATGTGAGCAGCCATAATCAAATTCCAGGGCATATGCGACTACCAACCCCACGAAAAACGTCGCAGCCATAGAAAAGTGGTTTCACATCAACTTGTGCAGCAGTTCGCTTTACCCGTGGGCGGTTGGTTCGCACTTACCTTGCGTCACTGTAAGCATACAACCCGCGATAATCAATACGCCCACCCTATCTGACTTGCTGAATTTTACTCATCCCCACGACTTGAACCACACCTCAATACGACGCGCTTTCATCATGATTTTGTTCGGATTTACTCAAGATTCATGCGACTATCGTCCCTGTTCGTGTCTCACAGGGAATGCTCGCCGTGTCTACCATCAACAAAGCCAAGCTCACCGAAACTGACATCATCACCAAGTTCATTCTGCCGGCCGTGAAAGAGGCCGGGTGGGATGACCTGACCCAGATCCGGCAGGAGGTGAAGCTGCGCGATGGCAAAGTGGTGGTGCGGGGTCAGATGGCAGCACGCAAGAAGGTTAAATCCGCCGATATCGTGCTCTACCACAAGCCGGGATTGCCGCTGGCGGTGATCGAGGCCAAGGCCAACAAGCATGAGATTGGCAAGGGGATGCAGCAGGGGCTGGATTACGCCAGCCTGCTGGAAGTGCCCTTTGTCTTCGCCTCCAACGGCGATGGCTTTGTGTTCCACGACAAGACCGCCGATCTGGCATCTGGTGCAGCGCTGGAGAGCGAGATCCGCCTGGAAGATTTCCCCTCGCCAGCCCTGCTGTGGGACAAATACTGCGCTTTCAAGGGCTATCAGCCCGAACAGCTGCCGATGATCACCCAGGACTATTACGATGACGGTTCCGGCAAGTCACCGCGCTATTACCAGCTGCAGGCCATCAACAAGACCATAGAGGCAATCTCTGCCGGTCAGCGCCGCGCCCTGCTGGTGATGGCGACCGGCACCGGCAAGACCTATACCGCCTTCCAAATCATCTGGCGGCTGTGGAAGGCCAAGGCCAAGCAGCGCATCCTGTTTCTGGCGGATCGCAACATTCTGGTCGATCAGACCAAGACCAACGACTTCCAGCCCTTCGGCACGGCCATGACCAAGGTGACGGGGCGCACCGTCGATCCGGCCTATGAAATTCACCTTGCCCTCTATCAAGCGCTGACCGGGCCGGAAGAGTCGCAGAAGGCCTATAAGCAGGTGCAGCCAGACTTCTTTGATCTAATCGTCATCGACGAGTGTCATCGTGGTAGCGCCGCTGAAGATAGCGCCTGGCGCGAGATCCTCGAATATTTCTCGTCGGCCACCCAGATTGGTCTCACGGCTACCCCCAAGGAGACGGACACCGTCTCCAACACCGACTACTTCGGCGAGCCTGTCTATAGCTATTCGCTCAAGCAGGGCATCGAGGATGGCTTTCTGGCTCCCTACAAGGTGGTGCGGGTTGATATGGATGTGGATCTGCAGGGCTGGCGGCCGACCAAGGGGCAGCTCGATAAGCAGGGGAACGAGATAGCGGATCGCATCTATAACCAGAAGGATTTTGACCGCACTCTGGTCATTGATGAGCGCACCCAACTGGTTGCCCAGACGCTAACCAACTACCTGAAGAAAACCGATCCGATGGCCAAGACCATCGTCTTTTGCAACGACATCGACCATGCCGAGCGGATGCGCCGTGCTCTGGTTAATCTCAATCCCGAGCAGGTTGCTAAAAACGACAAGTACGTCATGAAGATCACCGGCGATGACGAGATCGGCAAGGGGCAACTGGATAACTTCATCAACCCGAAGAAGGCCTATCCGGTGATTGCCACTACCTCGGAGCTGATGACCACGGGCGTCGATGCCAAGACCTGCAAACTGGTCGTGCTGGATCAGAACATCCAGTCCATGACCAAGTTCAAGCAGATCATCGGCCGCGGCACTCGGATTGACGACAAGTACAACAAGCTCTGGTTCACCATACTCGACTTCAAGAAGGCCACCGAGCTGTTTGCCGATCCACGCTTCGATGGTGTACCCGAAGGCGTTGTTGTTAGCAACCCTGACGATATCAACCAGCCGGATGACGACTTGGGCGATAGCATGGATGGTACAGATCCACTGCCGGGCGATGACGCGGCCGAAGGCACCGAGTCTGACAACGAAGGGGAAGGCGAGGGTACGCAAGAACCTTCAGGCACCTATGATCCCGGTACTTATCCGCCTGGCTCAGGTGATACGGGCGACTGGGGTGAGCCTGGCGGCGAGCCGCCCGAGGTGCGCAAGTTTTATGTCAATGGGGTGCCGGTCAAGGTCATCGCCGAGCGGGTGCAGTATTACGACACCGACGGCAAGCTGGTGACCGAATCCTTCAAGGATTACACCCGCAAGACCCTGCTCAAGGAGTGCGCCACCCTCGATGCCTTTATCAAGCGCTGGCAGTCGGCCGAGCGCAAGCAGGCCATCATCGACGAGCTGGAGCAGGCCGGGGTGCTGTGGCAGGTGCTCAGTGCCGAAGTCGGCCAGGAGCTCGATCCCTTCGACCTTATCTGCCATGTGGTATACGATCAGCCTCCGCTGACCCGTCGTGAGCGGGCGGATAACGTCAAGAAGCGTAACTACTTCACCAAGTACAACGAGACGGCCCAACAGGTGCTGGCCACCCTGCTCGACAAATACGCCGATCAGGGCGTGGCCGAGATTGAGACCAAGGAGGCGCTCAAGGTGGCCCCCTTTACCGAGCTGGGGCGGCCGCTGGAGCTGGCGAAGAAAGGCTTTGGCAGTCCCAAGGCTTTTGAAGAGGCGATCACCGAGCTGGAAGCCGAGATCTACCGCCAGCCCGCTTGACCCATATCCCATAACAGGAGCGGCCATGCTGCAGGAGTATTCCCTGAGCCTGGCCCTGTTTTTTTAACGCATTCGAGTAATAACGAGCCCTATGTCTTCCATCACGTCAGTTATCAAATCCATTCAGGACATCATGCGCAAAGACGCCGGTATCGATGGTGATGCCCAGCGTCTGGGCCAGCTCTCCTGGCTGCTGTTTCTCAAGATCTTCGATGCCCAGGAAGAGGAGCTGGAGTTCGAGCAGGATAACTACCGCCTGCCCATCCCCGAGCGTCTCTTGTGGCGCAACTGGGCAGCCGATGCCGAAGGGATCACCGGTGATGCCCTGCTCGATTTCGTCAATAACGACTTGTTCGACTCGCTCAAGAATCTGCCCGTGCAGATCGATCTCAACCCGCGCGGCTTTGTGGTCAAAGAGGCCTTCAGCGATGCCTTCAACTACATGAAAAACGGCACCCTGCTGCGCCAGGTGATCAACAAGCTCAACGAGATCGACTTTGGTGACTCCAGCGAGCGCCACCTGTTTGGGGATATTTACGAGCAGATCCTGCGTGACCTGCAAAGCGCGGGTAACGCCGGTGAGTTCTATACCCCGCGGGCCGTGACTCGCTTTATGGTGGATCGGATTGACCCCAAGCTGGGCGAACGCATCATGGATCCGGCCTGTGGCACCGGCGGCTTTCTGGCCTGCGCCTTTGACCACGTTAAAAGCCGCTATGTGAAGACAGCCGCCGACCATCAGACCCTGCAACAGCAGATCCTCGGGGTTGAGAAGAAGCAGCTACCGCACCTGCTCTGTACCACCAATATGCTGCTGCACGGCATCGAGGTGCCGGTGCAGATCCGTCATGGCAACACCCTGAACAAGCCGCTCTCCAGCTGGGATAGCGATATCGATGTGATCGTCACCAATCCGCCCTTTGGTGGCACCGAAGAGGATGGTATCGAGCAGAACTTCCCGGCGGATCTGCGGACCCGCGAGACGGCGGATCTGTTTTTGCAGCTAATTATCGAAGTGCTTAAAGATAAGGGCCGCGCCGCCGTGGTACTGCCAGATGGCACCCTGTTCGGCGAAGGGGTGAAGACCAAGATCAAGCAACTGCTGACCCAGGAGTGCAACCTGCACACCATAGTGCGCCTGCCCAACGGCGTGTTTGCTCCCTATACCGGCATCAAGACCAATATTCTGTTCTTCACCAAGGGACAGCCGACTCAAGAGGTCTGGTTCTACGAGCATCCCTATCCAGACGGCGTGAAGAATTACAGCAAGACCAAGCCGATGAAGTTCGAGGAGTTTGCTGCCGAACAGGCGTGGTGGGGCGACGAGGCAGATGGCTTTGCCGCGCGCGTCGAGAACGAGCAGGCGTGGAAGGTGAGCATTGACGACATCATCACTCGCAACTTCAACCTGGATATCAAAAACCCTCATGTCGGCGAGCAGATAAGCCACGACCCCGACGAGCTGCTGGCTCGTTACGCCACCGAGCAGTATCTATTCACCAGGACGGGGTTGACGGCATCAGTTCTGCCGGGATGGGATAATCTGTCTTCTCGATGCACGCCCTGACCACGGCCCTCAACCACTCCTGTGGGCAGCGGCCCAATCGCTTGCCGGTCTCCACCAACGACAG
>NZ_JAGKRH010000178.1:0-6710 GCF_017939245.1 Aeromonas sp. PrichA-15
TAATCGCAGCTTCAAGGATTACGACGACATCCTTGATGCCTGCACATCGGCCTGGAAGCACTTTATTGCCGATGTGGAGCGGGTGATGTCACTTTGTAGCCGAGATTGGATAAAACTGACCTAATGTTTAATCCGATTGGTATAAATTGCCCGTTCGGGAATTCAGCCTGTTGACGCTCATGAGCGCTAATTAGATGAGAAGCCGTTGAAATGGTGTTGCTGAGACAACGCTAGAAACGACGGAGAACCTGTTCACATTTTTTACAAATTTTTAGCAGCGGACCACATGGATCTGCTGCTCATCTTATTCAGGAATCGCGTTTCTGTCGGATCTCCGCAATGTTTCCAACTCGGCCATAAGCTCTTCGTCGATCTCATCCGGCGCATACGCATTAAAGATTCTTGTGGGGACACTGCCTAACTTCGCCGCGACATCCGTCCCCAATGACGAGCGATCCGTACCAACAATCGCAGTCACGCCATGCCTATCCATTGTCACGCAACGATGCGCCCCATCGTTGAAAGTAACGTCCATGACGAAGATAAAGCGTTCAGGGCCTCGGGGGACTTCCTCGGCTAATAGGCGGTTCTTCTCATCGATACTCTTACTTGGGTCTGAAAGTAATGCCAGGCGATCCTGAAGCGATATCAAGCCAGGGCGGCCGATGGTCAATGACGCGATGGAGTCACGAAGCAGCTCTCGTAATTCGATCCTGGCATCATCGTTCTTTGTATCGAGCACACGATCCGATATGGCACCCCAGCGTGGCACAAGTGATGCGCAAGTCCGTGCTTGTAACGCAACCTCCTCTGCCTTAGCCAATTCCATCTGTGTTGATAGCTCATTCAACTGGGACTCGAGGCGACCGATCTCCAGAGTCAATATTTTGGGGAAGCCCTTTTCTCGTGCCTGCTCCATCAAGTTGTGAATATGGCCATTAATCTTGTCTATCTGAGCCTGAAGCGCTGGAACTCGGCTTAATGGAAGCGTTTCAGGGTCTTTCCAGACCTTGTCCAAGCAGATACCAAGCAGCGCTTTCTCGATTACAGCGCCTCTCTTGCTCCATCCGAGACAACGATATTCTTCGCGAAAACCACTACAGCGGTAATTGAGTGCACCGCCCGTTTCCCGGTTCATGTGAATGCTAGCACCACAATGACGGCAAGTAGCCTGTGGCAGCTCAGCGAACAAACTGATAGCCGTAGCCTTACCGGTCGTCCTTGGACGCTTGCGGCGAGTGCGAGCATCAACGAGGGCTGCATATTCGTTCTCGGTCAGAACGGACGGATAATAGCCCTCAAGAATAATATCGTTAATCTGTTTCTCGCCGACTAATGCACGGGAAAGGTGGAAGCGCCGGATGACATGATGGCTCCACACTTTAGGGGCTCGCTTGTCGAATCGCTGAATCGGACAATCCGGTCCTTCGCGATTGAGCCAGTCGGTCACTTTGCGAGGGCTATGGCCTGCCATCAAACGTAAAGCTATTTGTCTCGCCACATGTATATATACAGGATGCGGACGCACAACGCCGTCTGAGTTATCAACCCACCACACATCATTACCGACCACCTTGATTGAATAGGCATATCCCGACGGATGTCGCTCTCCATTGAGGTGGCGCCCAATCGCAAGATCCCGGAGCTTCAGTGTTCTGACCTGCTTGGTTCGACTCTCCCCATAAGCCCGTTCAAGTATCATGACGGCAAGTTGAATATCGAGCACATTGCTTGATTTATCGCCATAGGGGTCGCAGAACATGCGTTGCTCAATCGCGGAATAAATACCGATGTTGCAGCTCAATACACCAGCCAAATCGCTGGTTGCCTTTCGGATCTCTTGCCGGCTAAACCGGTCAAGACTGCTGACGACGAGTATTGAGCCTTCTGCCACTTCGCCGGAGCGAACTGCGTTTAGAAACCAGCCAAGCTGCCCATCCTTGATGTGATCACCGTGGAAGGCTGACTTGCCGCTATCAATCATGCGGTGTTCATAGATGGGTAACTGGTAGCGCTCGGAGAGCTCTTGCAACAGAGAGTCCTCTTGCTGAATCGTGAGCCCTTGGCCCTTTGCTTGTTTGGAAGAGCTGATTCGGCTATAGGGATATATTTTAGGTCCATTCATCGACATCACCTATCTTTGTCAATATATTCAATAATATACAAACATCTGACATTGAGTCTACGGCCAGCCCGGTGCGCTGGAAGATCTGCCCACCGAGGCGCTGCGCAAGCAGTTCGAGACCAACCTCTTTGGCTGGCATCACCTCATTCGCCAGGTATTGCCCCCCATGCTGGCGGCAGGCGAGGGGCGCATCGTGCAGAACAGCTCGGTGCTTGGCCTGGTGGCCATGAAGTATCGTGGCGCCTACAACGCCAGCAAGTTCGCGCTGGAAGGCTATACCGACACCCTGCGCCTGGAACTCGCGGGCAGCGGCGTGCACATCAGCCTGATCGAACCCGGCCCCATCGACACCCGGTTTCGCGCCAATGCCCGGGAGGCCTTCCTGCGCCACATAGACCCCGCCGCCAGCCGCCATCAGGACGCCTATGCCCAGACGCTGGCCAGGCTGGAGCGTGAAGGGGGTGCCCGGGGCTTTACCCTGCCTAGCGAGGCCTGCATCCCGCCGTTACTGCATGCGCTCACGAGCAAGCGTCCCAGGCACCGCTACCCGGTCACCTTCCCGACCAAATTGTTTACCGTGCTGCGCCGCCTGCTGCCAAGCCGCTGGCTTGACAAGCTGCTGATCAAATCCGCCTGATAAAGGGGCCCTCGGTGGCCCTCCTCTTGACATGCACCTGTCTCAGCAACGATACCCGCTCAATAGTGCTGGCCGTTGCTGTAGTAGTGACTCTTGACGATGGGCAGCACCTGCACCACCACATAGGTCTGCTCCCCCAGCACCCCTTTCAGGTGGCGGGTGATGAGGGCGGCAGCGGCATCCTGCATCTCCTGCGGTCGCTCGAACCAGACCAGCTCCACGAAGGGGAAACCGGCTTCGGGCTGGCCATCTCGTACCCACTGGCTCGGCACGCACTCCAGGGTGACGAACTCCGGCTTGCCACCGGTCAGGGCGCAGAGATCCGCCATCAGGGGGGCGCTTATCCGCTGCAGGGTGTCGACAGAAACTGCCCGAAAACGAAGGTGGGGCATGGGAAACCTCTTGGCTGTGACAAATGAGGACTTATCATAGAGCACTCATCCCGCTCACATAAGGTGCCTCATGAGATTCCATCCCACGCTGCTCTCCTTCCTGCTCTGCCTGCTGCTGCCGCTCCATGCCATGGCCGATCCGGCCTTCTACCGCATCAACAAGGGCAACGAACAGCACTGGCTGCTGGGGTCCATCCACGCGGGCAAACCCTCTCTCTATCCCCTGCCGGACCCGGTGGAGCGCGCCTGGCAGCAGAGCCGCGCCCTGGTGATGGAGGTGGACATGACCCACATCAGCCAGGAGCAGTGGCAGGAGATGGGCGCCATCACCCGGCTCGTCGACGGCAAGACCCTCAAGGATCACCTGCCCATCGACCTCTACCGTCGCACCCTCATCGCCGCGGGCCAGAACGGTCTGAACGAGAGCATGCTGGCCCCGCTGCGTCCCTGGTTTGCGGCCATTACCCTGACCCAGGCAGCCCTGGAGCGCACCGGCTATCGCGGTGAATACGGTGTCGACCAGCACTTCGCCAAGCGGGCGAACGACGGCGGCAAGCCCATCGTCGGGCTGGAGACCCTGCTGGAGCAGCTCGGCTATCTCGCGAGCGTCGGCGACAACCAGACCTTGATGCTGGAGAGCACCTTGGACGAGCTGCCCGACATCCAGCAGGGGTTCGACGCCGTGATGACCGCCTGGCAGAACGGGGACGAGGCCACCCTCATCAATCTGCTCAGGGAGGAGATGGCGCCGCCCAAGCTGCAAGCCTGGCTGGAACAGACCCTGCTGGCAGAGCGCAACCGCAACTGGGTCAAGAAGTGGCCCAGCCTGCCGAACGAGAGCTTTATCGTGGTAGGGGCCCTGCATCTTTACGGCGAGCACGGGCTGCTCGCCCTGCTGGAGCAGCAGGGCTGGCGCATCACGCCCCTCACCGAACCGACCCTGGAGAAAGCAAAATAGCGTCCAGTCCGGCGACCTGACGCGCCGGATGCGCGTCGGCTCACAGAATTTGCTGCCGATTAAATAACCAGAAAGGGAGTTGATCGAGATCATCCCCTCCCTCATGAAGAGGTATCTATCATGCCTGTCACCGCCCAGTGACAGGAGTGAACGAGATGGAATTCTGGATGAACCTGATGTTCGGCAACAGCGTGGGGCTGATGTCCATGCTGGTGATTTTCGGCACCTTCCTGCTCATCAGCGCCTATGCGGTCTATTTCATCTACAAGGTGATGCACGCAGAGCCGCCCAAAGAGGGGCAATAACCAGGCTCGCTCAGACCGCCCTCCCCGGCAGGGCCGGGGCCCGCGAGCGTTGCCATTCTAAGACCCACCAAGGCCCGCTATACTGGCTCCCTCATTTTCATGCGGGGAGCCTGCCGTGTCTCATAACGACGAACTCTCACTGTTCCTGCAGGAAGTGGCCGACGTGCGGCCCCTTCGCAGCGACCATATCGCCCCCGTTGCGGGCAACAGCCAGCCCACCGAGGCGCAACTCGCGCGCCGGGAAGCCGCCACCGCCGAACAACTCACCCTGGATCACCTCGGCACGGAAGCAGTCGAGATGCTGGACCCCCACGCCATCGTCGGCTTCAAGCGTGACGGCGTGCAGGAGGGGGTCTACAAGAAGCTGCGCCTTGGCAAGTACGAGCTGCAAGGCTCCCTCGACCTGCACCACAAGACGCTCAACGAGGCCCGTATCGCCCTGGTGCAGTTCATTGCCGAATGCGAAGTGCGGGATATCCGCTGCCTGCTGATCCTGCACGGCAAGGGGGAGCGCAGCACCCCGCGTGCCCTGCTCAAGAGCCATGTCAGCGCCTGGCTGCCACAGTTGCCTTCGGTGATGGCCATGCACAGCGCCGAGCGCCGCCACGGCGGCAGCGGTGCGCTCTACGTATTGCTGCGCAAGAGCGAGCGCAAGAAGGCGGAAAACCGCGAACGGCACCAGAAGCGCCTCGGCTGACTGCCTGAGGGTGGCACCAGGGTGGATGGCAGTGCTAGCATCGGGCGGCCCCGATCATGCCAGGTACGGGGTGCATACCATCAGGGACGATAACAAGGACAATCCCATGTCATACCAGAAACTCGAACAACATCAGCAACAACTGCACCGCCTCTCCCACCTCTCCGCCATCTGCGGCTGGGATCAGGCCGCCATGATGCCGGAGGGGGGCAACGAGGCCCGCGCCGAGGCGATGGCGGAGCTTGGCGTGCTGATCCACGGCAAGCGCACCGCCCCCGAGCTTGGGGAGTGGATAGCCAAGGCAGAGAGCGAACCGCTGGACGAGCACCAGCGTGCGAACCTGCGGGAGATCAAGCGCCAGTGGCAGGATGCAAGCCTGCTGCCGGGGGCGCTGGTGGAGGCGCTTTCCCTGGCCGGCAGCAAATGCGAGCACGCCTGGCGTCGCCAGCGCAAGGAGAACGACTGGTCAGGTTTTGCCCCGAACCTCGAGGAGGTGGTGCGCCTGTCGCGGGAGGTGGCTCGCCTGCGCGCCGACGCGCTCGGGGTGCGCCCCTATGACGCCATGCTGGCGCTGTACGAGCCCGGCATGACGAGCGCGAGGCTGGATCAGATCTTCGGCGATCTGACGAGCTGGCTGCCCGGCCTCATCCAGACCGTGAGCGAGCGGCAGAAGAGCGACACCCTCCTCACCCCGCAAGGCCCGTTCCCGGTTGCGACGCAGCAGGCGCTCGGCCAGGAGGTGATGGGACTGCTCGGCTTTGATTTTGCTCACGGCAGGCTCGACGTGAGCAGCCACCCGTTCTGCGGCGGCGTGCCGACGGACGTGCGCATCACCACGCGCTACAACGAGCAGGAGTTCGTCTCCAGCCTGATGGGCATCGTCCACGAGACGGGCCACGCACGCTACGAGCAGGGCCTGCCGCGCGCACTGCTCGGCCAGCCGGTGGCCGAGGCGCGCTCCATGGGCATTCACGAGAGCCAGAGCCTGTTCTGCGAGATGCAACTCGGCCATCACCCCGCGTTCCTCACGCTGATTGCGCCGCGCATTCGCGCGCACTTCGGGGCAGAGGATGCGCTCGCACCCGCGAACCTCGAGAAGCTGTACAACAGGGTCGAGCCCGGCTTTATCCGCGTCGATGCGGACGAGGTCACCTACCCGGCCCACGTCATCCTGCGCTACGAGCTGGAGCGGGACTTGATGGAAGGGCGCATCGAGGTCGCGGACATCCCCGAGCTGTGGGACGCGAAGATGCAGCAGTGGCTCGGCTTGTCCACGAAGGGCAATTACCAGAACGGCTGCATGCAGGACATCCACTGGACGGACGGCTCGTTTGGCTACTTCCCGAGCTACACGCTCGGCGCCATGTACGCGGCGCAGCTGCGCTTCGCACTCGAGCGTGAGCTCGGCGACATGGGCACGCTCGTAGAGTCCGGCCGCCTGCCGGAGATCTTTGGCTGGCTCGGTCGCCATATCTGGTCCCAGGGCAGCCTGCACGGCACGGACGAGCTCATTCGCCGCGCGACCGGTGAGGCGCTGAACCCGCAGTGGCTGCGCAAGCACCTTGAGCAACGCTATCTGAAATAAGCGAGGTTGAA
>NZ_JAGKRH010000178.1:6885-31142 GCF_017939245.1 Aeromonas sp. PrichA-15
CTCGGATCGCACTATTTTTGCTATTCCTGTCCGTTTTTGGCTAGTCACCCCTCTCGCCCCCGCTTAGTCTCTGGGACATGCCCACAGCAACCCGAGCCATGCCATGACCACAGAGCCCCCGCATTCATCCCAACGGGACGAGATCATCCCGGGTCTCACCCGGGAGCAGTGCCACGCCGCACGCCTCGCGCGAGACGCGCGTTTCGATGGTCGCTTCTTCACCGGGGTGCTCTCCACCGGCATCTATTGCCGCCCCGTGTGTCCGGCGCGGGCACCGCATGAGCACAATGTGCGCTATTTTCGCTTCGCGGCGGCGGCGGAGCAGCACGGGCTGCGCCCCTGCCTGCGCTGTCGCCCCGAGCTCGCACCGGCCCAGAGCGGGGATCTGCCACCGCTCGTCGCCCAGGTGCTGGCGCGCATCGAGCGCGGCGAGCTGGCGGAGCACAGCCTGGGCTCCCTTGCAACGCAGGCCGGGATCACGGAGCGCACCCTGAGGCGCCAGTTCGAGCAACACCTCGGCGCCTCGCCGAAACAGGTGGAGCAGACGCGCCGCCTGCTGCTTGCGAAGCGGCTGCTGACGGAGACGCGCCTGCCCATCACGGACGTGGCGTTTGCCGCAGGCTTTGCGAGCATTCGTCGCTTCAACGACGCCTGGCTGCAGGCGTATGGGATGACACCGGGCGCCCTACGCAAGCAGGAAGGGGGTGCGCCGCAGGAGACGCCGCAATCTAGCCTGCAACTGCACCTGCTGTATCGCCCGCCGTTCGACGTCCAGGCCATGCTCGCGTTCTACCGGTTGCGAGCCATTCCGGGGCTGGAGCGGGTGGATGAGCACGGTTACGAGCGCCGCCACCGGGTCGGCGAGCAGGAGGGGCTCATCCGCATCGAGCCCGTCGAGGGGGAGAGGCTCAGACTCACGGTGCGGGATCTGCCGCCGGGAGCGCTGCCGGACATCCTGTACCGCGTGCGCCGCATGTGGGATCTCGACGCCGACATGAGCCGCATCGGCGAACACCTGGGGCAGGATCCGCTGCTCGCCGGCATCCAGGGACGATGGCCCGGGGTGCGGCTGCCGGGGGGGTGGGATGAATACGAGGTGATGCTGCGCGCCATCGTCGGCCAGCAGGTGTCGGTCAAGGGTGCCATCACCATCATGGGGCGCCTGGTGGAGCGCACCCTGGCGCAGTTCGGCACCGCGCAGCTGCCCACCCCGACCCAGTTATGCGAGCTGGATCTCGACGGCATCGGCATGCCGGGCAGCCGCATCCGCACCCTGCAAGGGCTGGCCTCGGCGCTCGCAAGCGGCGCACTCACCCTCGCCACGGCAAGCGACGAGCAACTGCTCGCGCTGCCGGGCATAGGTCCCTGGACGGTCGCTTACTGGCGGCTGCGCTGCGGGCTCGACACGGATGCCTTCCCCGCCTCGGATCTCGTGCTGCAAAAGGCGCTGGGGGGCGGTGACAAGCTGCCGGTGAAAGAGGTGACAGCGCGCAGCGCCCCCTGGCAGCCGTGGCGCGCCTATGCCGCGAGCTGGCTGTGGCACGCCATGAGTGAGCAACCGGCGCTGCTCACCCGGCCAACACAGACACAAGACGAGGAGAAGAGCCCATGATCCGCTATGACATGATGCCCACCGACCAGGGCGAACTGCTGGTCGCCATCGACGAGCGCGGTCTGGTCCATGTGGACTTCCTGGCCGGACTGCGGCCACTGCCCGACATGCAGGACTGGCAGCAGGACGGCGAGGCGCTCGCCCCCTTCCTCGCCGAGTTTCGGGACTACTTCGCGGGCCGGTTGCAGCGCTTCACCCTGCCGCTCGCCCCCAGGGGCACGGCGTTTCAGCAAGCGGTGTGGCAGGCGCTGTGCGACATCCCCTACGGGGAGACCCGCAGCTACGGCGACATCGCCCGCGCCATCGGCAAGCCAAACGCGGTGCGGGCGGTGGGTGCCGCGAACGGCCGCAATCCGCTCTCCATCATCATCCCCTGCCACCGGGTGATCGGCCAGAATGGCAGCCTCACCGGCTATGCGGGAGGCCTGCCCATCAAGCAGGCACTGCTGACGCTGGAGAGGGCCTCTCGTTGATCCGGCGCAGCCCGGCCAGGGCTCACTGCCGCTGCGCCAGCCAGCCGTGAAACCCCAGCGCCTGAAAGAAGCGGCGCGCCGCCGCGAAACCGGCCCCTTGCAAGAGGCGCCGGGTCTGTCCCTCGTCCAGGGAGGTGAAATCCTCCCCGAGGCGGCGCACCATCTGCTCGCAGGCGGGAAGCGGCAGACCGGCGAGGGCGGCTTGCAACCCCATCGCCTTGCGCTCAAGCGGGTCCGTGGGCGCCATCAGATCCGCCAGCAGCAGGGGAGCGCCAGGATTGAGCTGGCGATAAATATCACCCAATAGCGCGGTTTTGGCATCTTGCGCCAGAAAATGCAGAACCAGCAGACAGAGTGCACTATCGAAAGGCTTATCCACCACAGGCAATGCTCCCAGGTGCCAGCGCACCCTCTCCCCCATGCCCGCCTGCTCGGCCCGCATCCTGGCCTGGGCCAGCATGTCCGCCGAGATATCCTGGGCCACAAAGGTCCAGCGGGGGCAGAGACGGCCAAGCAGCAGCAACTCGCTGCCCGTACCCACCCCCACCAGCAGCACCCGGGCCTGCTAGCCCAGCGCGGCCATCAGCCGGGAGGCACAAAGCTGGTGCAGCAGCTCGTAGCCTGGCACCAGCAGGGGGATGCGGCTGTCATAGGCCTTCGCCCCTTCTCCTTCGAATCGCTCCGTCATCTTTTGCTCCTTTGGTGTGAGCCCCCTTGATAGGGGCTGCCGCCGGGAGAAGGTCAAGAGCCACAAGGACGAGCCAGTTCCCAGCCCAGCCCTTCCCATGAAGGGAGGGCCCTAGCCCCCCTTGCCCAGCTCCGCTTTCAGAGCCGGATTGAAGACGCGCTGGAGGGAGGCGGGGTTGTTCACCAGCTTGGCCGCCGGGCGGCGCGGGCGCCTGACCAGCTCGCCGCCACAGTTGGGGCAGGTCAGGTGTAGATACTGATCGTTGCACTCGGCGCAGAAGGTGCACTCGAAGGAGCAGATGTAGGCCGTCGCCGTGTCGGCGGGCAGATCCCGGTCACAGCACTCGCAGTTGGGTCTGAGTTCAAGCATGGCAAGTTCCTGATGCACAAGGGGAAAGCGGGAAAGAGGGCGGCTCAGTCGACGATAAAGAGGCGAGCGCCCAGTTCGGTGTAGGAACGATGGGGTTCGGCGTTGTCCGCCACCTGGTAGCTCATGCCCGGCGTCAGGGTTAAGACGCGGCCATCCTGCAACTCGGTGTGCAGCTCCCCTTCGAGGCAGAGCAGCACATGGCCCTTGCTGCACCAGTGATCCGCCAGATACCCGGGGGAGTACTCCACCATTCGCACCCGCAGATCCCCGAACTGCCGGGTGTGCCAGCGGGCGACGCCGCGCTCTCCCTTGTGTTCGGTCGGCGGGACCTCGGCCCAGTTCGTGGTGCAAAACGGCAGTGCATTGATGTTCATGACGGATCCTTTGTCAGAAGAAGGCTGGGGGAAGGCGCCTCATCACGGGATATCCGTGACAAGGCCGCGCCCCATACTGCCATCAAATCCGCTCCAGCCCCATGCCCACACGGGCAATCATCCTCTCTTCAGGCTGCCCATCACCTGCATCTCGCAGCGATGGCAGTCAAAGCGCAGGCGGAAGCTGTCCTTGCCCATCTTGAGCTCCAGGGGCTCGGCCTTGAGACCGGGCACCTCCTTGGGGCAGAGCTGCTGGCTGTAGCGGATGCAGTGCTTCGTTGTCATCAGCACCACTTCCCGCTCCTCCTTGTTCGCCTCATACGCGGGGGCGATGCTCCCCACCCCGTGTTCGCGAAAGAACTGCTCCGCCGCGCTGTTCAGCACGTTGCCGAGGTAGGAGAGCCGATGCTGGGGATAAACGGCGCCTCGCAGGGGAATGCGCCGCTCGGGTCGCCGGTAGGCAGCCAGACGGGCCGCCTCCAGGGCGGCGATCCCCTCCCGGCGCAAGCCGTTAAGCTGTGAAGCCGCAATAAATAGCGGGCGAGTGAATGCCAACTCAATCTGGCGAGCCACAAACAGGGTGTTGCCGAGTTTGCCGAGCTGATCCCTGGCCTGCTGCAGCGCCCGTTCCGGGTTGTCGGCCGGCGGCTGGTCGCAGGGGAGCGTGACGGCGGCGCCAATGCCCTGCTCGTCCACAAGTTCGAGCCGCAGTCCCTCGTCGCACTCCGATAACCGCATATCGACCCGGATGCGGCGATCCGCGCTCCCCTTTTCGAGCTGCTTGCTGAAGGCCTGATCGTGGTTGCGAAAGATCTCGGTGCCCACCTTGAGACCGGGCATGGGTTCCGACAGGAGTAACCGCTTGCTCTGTGCCTTCTCCTCCACTTTATTGAGGCGCATCCCCACCAGCTCGCCCCCCGGCTTGAAGAAGCCGAGGCCATCGCCGTTGTTGAGGGCAACGGCCTGGCCGTCGATCTCGATGCCATCGCGGGTCACGCTGGTGACGCGCCCGAGCGGCTCCCCGACGTATTTCGGGCTGCGCGGCGAGTCGATGCCTGGCTGTCGGCCATGGAGGAAGTAGTCGGTGCTGCCCCGGTTGAAACTCTTCTTGGGATCCGGCGTAAAGGTGTAGCTGCAACGACCGGCGGAAGCGGCCACCAGATCGGGGCGGCTCGCCAGGATGGTGTCCAGCTTCTGGCGATACCAGGCGGTGACGTTCTTGACGTAGTCGAGCCCCTTGAGGCGCCCTTCAATCTTGAAGGAGCGGATCCCTGCGGCGATCAGCGCCTCCAGGTTGTCGGTCTGATCCATGTCTTTCAAGGAGAGCAGGTGGCTGTTTTCCACCAGCACCTCCCCCGCCGACGTTTGCAGGGAACAGGGCAGTCGACAGAGCTGGGCGCACTCGCCGCGATTCGCGCTGCGCCCGGTGCGGGCGTGGCTGATGTTGCACTGGCCGCTGTAGGAGACGCACAGGGCACCGTGGATGAAGAACTCCAGCTGCACGCTCGTGGCGGCGCTTATCTCGCGGATCTGCGCAAGGGAGAGCTCGCGGGCCAGCACCACCTGGGAGAAGCCCACGTCCTGCAGAAACGTCACCTTTTCCGGGGTGCGGTTGTCGGTCTGGGTGCTGGCGTGCAGCGCGATGGGGGGTAAATCGAGCGCCAGCAGCCCCATGTCCTGCACGATCAGCGCATCGGCGCCCGCCTCGTAGATCTGATGGGTCAGGCGCCGGGCCTGCTCCAGCTCGTGGTCGTGCAGCAGGGTATTGAAGGCGACGAAGACCTGGGCGCCGAAGCGGTGGGCATGGCGCGCCAGCGCCTCGATGTCCTCGAGGCTGTTGCCTGCTGCGCTGCGGGCACCGAAGGCGGGGCCCCCCATGTAGACGGCGTCGGCGCCGTGGTTGATGGCCTCGATGCCATAGGCGAGGTTCTTGGCCGGGGCCAGCAACTCCAGGCGGTTGTGATGGTTCTGATCGCGCATAACGTCCGGTTCGAAGGGCTGCAAATGGCCGCCACTCTAGCCAGACTCCCCGCCCCCCGCCTTGATCCCGCTTAAGATCACCGCAGAATGCAGGATTGACCCGGTACAAGATCATCTGACTGCCCCTTCAACCCCCGGCCCTGACAGAGTGCCGACTACGCAGGCACCCGACGCGGAGCTAGATCACGACCTTGAGGGCCAGCCCCAGCAGCACCAGGCCGCTCACCTTGTCGATCACGGTGGATTTGGCCTTGAGCCAGGCAAGAACGGGCCCGCGAGAGAGCACCAGGGCCACCAGCACATACCAGAGCGCATCGATGCCGCCTGCGGTCAGCATCATGATGCCCCCCTCACGCCAGCCGGTGTCGGCATGCACGAACTGGCTGAACAGGGCGATAAAGAAGATGGCGAGCTGGGGGTTCAAGAAGGCCACCATAAAGCCCTCGAACGCCCCTTGACGTCCCCGTGGCGGGTGCCCCTCCTCCTTGCCTGCCTCACCCCCTGCGGGCCTGGCCAGCAACGCCTTGATCCCGAGCCAGGCGAGGAACGCCGCGCCGCCGTAGCGGATGAGATCGAACAGCAGCGGGGTCTGGGTGATCAGGATGGAGAGGCCGAGGGCCGTGATCAGCGCATAGATGCCGACTCCCAGGCCGTGGCCCAGCGCCGTGGCAACCCCGTGGCCCTGCCCTCCCTGTACCGTATTGCGGATGATCAGTGCCAGGCTCGGCCCCGGGCTGATGGCCCCCATCACGCAAATGGCGGCCAGCGCCAGCCAACTCGTCAGCTCCATACCTTCTCTTCCTTCGTGTCGATTGTTGTCACCCGGGATCAGGGTAGGGGGTGGCTCGCTATGCCAGAAGTGAAAGTTATGAATAGAGTCCATAGCCAGTGGCTATAGAGTGGCACAACCCGCTGCCATCAGCGGCTCACCAGCGGCCCTCGGGCCAACTGCTTGCGACTCTCCCCCAGGGTGAATTGCAGGTGATCCCGCAGGAAGGGATAGGCCAGCTCGCGAAACCAGCGGTGAGCCGGATCCAGGTGGTGGCGCTGGTGCCACAGCAGATGATACTGCTGGACCCGGGTGGCGAAGGGGAGATCGCAAAAACTCAGGGCATGTTCCCGGGAGAGCTGCCAGGCGATATGGGCCGGGGTGGTCATCAGACAGTCTGTGCGCAGCAGCACCTCCACCGCTGCCTGGAAGAAGGGCACCCGGGCAAACCAGCGGCGGGAGAGCCCGCGGGGGGCCAGCACCTGCTCCACCGGGCTGTCCTTGTCCCCGCCCCCGCTCACCTGCAGGTGGGGCCAGGCGAGGTAATCCTCCAGGCTGAGCGCCATGCCAGAGAGCGGGTGATGGCGCCCCATCAGCACCACCAGCCTGTCCTCCCCCTGATGCAGGCCACGGATCTGGTCCGGCACCAGCTCCGTGATGGTGGAGACCATGTCCAGCTCCGATTGCCAGAGCTGGGGCAACTGGCGCTTGTCCCACAGGCTGTACTCCAGCGCCGCCCGGGGGGCGGCCCTCGCCAGGGCCGCACAGATGTCCGGCAGGATGTGCTGGGCCACGTAGTCGGAGGAGGCGAGCCGAAACACCCGCTCGCAGCGCTCGGGGGCAAATTCAGGCGCCTCGTAGAGCCGCTCCAGGGCACCGAGGGAATCGGCAAGCTGGGCCGCCAGGGCCTCGGCTCGCGGGGTCAGCAGCCAGCGCTGCCCTTCCCGCACCAGCAGCTCGTCGCCAAACTCGCTGCGAAGCTGGCCGAGCTGCTTGCTGATGGAGGGCTGGCTAAGGTTCAGCAGCTCCGCCGCCCGGCTGATGTTGCGGGTCTCCAGCAGCACCTTGAGGGTGGGCAAGAGATTGAGATTCGCTTTGTGCACAGGAGTCACCTCGGGAAGGGGTCGCCGGGATCGGGCCTTCATCTTACGGCAAGGAGAAGCGGAAATTTAAGCAAAATCACGGTCTTGCTCCCGCCACTCCCCTTACACTGGGAGGACCGCAGGATGACAGTGAACGCCCCGTGCGGCATAATTTCGCCACTTTCCGCCCCAGGGCGGCCATCACGACAAGCGACGACAAGATGACATACGCCACTATCACCGGGTGGGGAAAATGCCTGCCCCCCGCCTCGCTGACCAACGATGACCTCGGCACCATCATGGATACCTCGGACGAGTGGATCTACCCGCGCACCGGCATCAAGGCCCGCCGGGTCTCCCATGTCAGCACCCAGGCGCTCGCCACCCTGGCCGCCCGTCGCGCCCTGGCGTGCGCAGGTCTGGACGCCGCCGCCCTCGATGGCATTATCCTCGCGACCGCCACACCGGGCACGCTGGTCCCCAATGGCGCCTCCGCCGTGCAGCAGGCCCTCGGCGCCCACAAGGCGGCGGTGTTCGACCTCAACGCCGCCTGCACCGGCTTCGTCTATGCCCTCTCCGTCGCCACCTCCCTGGTGCAGACCGGCATGATGCAAAGGGTGCTGGTGATCGGCGCCGAGCGGCTGACCCAGTTGCTGGACTGGGCCAAGCGCGACACCGCCGTGCTGTTTGGCGACGGCGCCGGTGCCGTCATCATAGAGGCGAGCGAGCAGGAGAGCGGCCTGATTGCCAGCAAGCTCGGTTGTGACAGCGAGGCGCGGGAGATACTGCACGTGCCGAACTTCGGCACCGATCGGGTGCGCTTTGCCGACATCGACGGCCTCTTCACCTTCAACTTCGAGGGGCAGGAGATCTTCAAGCGTGCCGTGCGCGGCATGGGCGAGGCCACCGGCGCCGTGCTGGCCCAGGCCGGCATCGCCCCCGAGCAGGTCGATCTCATCGTGCCGCACCAGGCGAACGTGCGCATCATCGAGACCCTGGCCAAGCGGATGAACGCCCCCATGGAGAAGGTGATGGTCAACATAGAGCAGTACGGCAACACCTCCGCCGCCACCGTGCCCATCGCCCTGTGCGAGGCGCTGGAGCAGGGTCGGGTCAAGCCGAACAGCTACCTGCTGACCGCCGCCTTCGGGGCCGGGCTAACCTGGGGCGCCGCCCTCATCAAATGGGGAGATCGCGTCACCCCGATCGCGAGTTGCGACGAGGTGCTGCCCCCCTGCGAGCAGAGCGCCCTCGAACTCATCGCCCATGCGGTGCAGGGTTGCCAGCAGGCCCGCCCCGCCGACGCCTGAGCGAGCGCCCGCTCCCCATGATCCGCCAGGAGCCCGAGGCTCCTGGCTGCCAGCCCCCTACGCCCCCTCGCCGTTTCGGCAGCGACATAAAAGTCATTGAAAAGTGTGAATTTTGAGCGAAACATATCAAAAAATGACCACTTGACACTTTTTTGTCGTCAGAATGCGGCCAAGGGGTTCACAACCTTGCCGGATCTGGTAGTATGCGGCCTCGCACTTGGGGAGGGGTTCCCGAGCGGCCAAAGGGATCAGACTGTAAATCTGACGGCTCTGCCTTCGAAGGTTCGAATCCTTCTCCCTCCACCATTCAAGTGCGTCAAGTAAGTAAAAATCAGGAAAATACCCCGTGGAGGGGTTCCCGAGCGGCCAAAGGGATCAGACTGTAAATCTGACGGCTCTGCCTTCGAAGGTTCGAATCCTTCTCCCTCCACCATCTTCCTGAACACAATATGCAATGCCCCTGTGGAGGGGTTCCCGAGCGGCCAAAGGGATCAGACTGTAAATCTGACGGCTCTGCCTTCGAAGGTTCGAATCCTTCTCCCTCCACCATCCTTCAGACAACCCGGCCTCGCGCCGGGTTTTCGCTTTTCTGGATAGAATCCACATGGCGCTGTCAGATCTGACAATTGCCCTTCCCGCACTTTTTAGAAACAGTAGAGCCTCATGTCGCAAGGAGTGCACACAGATGTTTGAAATCTGGGATGAAACGGGTCGCGAGCACGGGCTAACACTGCCCGAGCTGCAACTGCGGCTGCGGGATTACCAGGGAGACGTGATGGTGCGCTACCTCAACCGCCTCGGCCTGCCGAGCACCCTCTTCCTGACCATCCGTCAGGGATGCGCCTATCAGCGCTTCAAGGCGGGCTCCCCCATGCTCGACTGGTCCTGGCTTGCCCAGGCCATGCACGCAGCCCCCCTGGCTGGCGCCGCACCTGCACAGGGCCATGCCCTTCCCTGACCCCCTCCTTCCTGCCCACGCCCATTATCAGACTCTTCCTACAGCCTCCCTTTAGACCCTCCCTGTATGATGCGCAGCCATGTTCCGTCAGGTGAGAGCCATGTTTGCGTTCAAAGAAGAGTATCCCGTGAGTGCCATGGTCAGCATGGCGGATATCGTCATCCCCTTTTATCAGCCCATCATCGGCCAGGATCGTCAGGTCAAGGGGTATGAGGTGCTGGCCAGGCGCTGGGATGCCGGCAACCAGGGTTATCAGAGCATCGATTTTGCCGCCCTCGGCGAGGATGATGCTCTGCACCTCGATATCGTCATGCTCAGGGCCATCATGCGCGATCTGCCCGTGCTCGCCCAAAAAGGCCCCTATGCGCTCTCCATCAACCTCAATCCGGCGCTCTCCAGCCCCACCTACCGCAATCTGCTATTGCTGGTGCTGCTCCAGGCCCGCAAGCTGGGGATCGCCATCTGGTTCGAGGTGCTGGAACACGTCAGGATCAAGCACCAGCACAGGGAGATGATCGAGGTGTTGCGAGCCCATGGCGCCCACATCGCCTGTGACGACTTCGGCTCCCTGGCATGCAACTTCCAGCGCCTGATGATGCTCCCCTACGAGATCGTGAAACTGGATCGTTCCCTGCTGCTCCAGGCTGTACGCAGCACCCATGCCCTCAACATGCTGACGGGGCTGGTGAAATACCTGCAACGACTCGGCATGGCCGTGGTGTGCGAGGGAGTGGAGACCCAGGCCCATATCGAGGTGGCGAACCGGCTGGGCTGCGACTACCAGCAGGGCTACGCCTACGCCATTCCCTCCCCTCTCTCCCGCTGGGCCTGAGCCGAGCGCTTGCGTGTCACGGGGGAAACCCGGGCACCTTTCCCATGAAATTCGGCAGGGTGCTGCCATTTTCCTGCCAAAGATGGCAGGCTGTCCCGGCCACACTGACGCCGAGGCCCGCCATGGTTCGCTTTGCCACCTTCAATCTCGCCTTCGATCGCACTGCACCCGGCATGCTGGGGGAAGAGCTCGCCCTGACCCGCACCGAGCAGGATGCCCTGCTGGCCCGCCTCGCCGACGGCACCTTGAGCGGCGCCGAGAAGACCAAGGCCCTCGACGTGCAGCAGATCCGCAACATCGCCGAAATCATCCAGCGCACCCGGCCGGACGTGTTGCTGCTAAGCGAATTCGACAATGACGGCAAGGGCCGCGACACCACGGACCTCCACGCCTTCAACGACAACTACCTGGCCCATGCCCAGCACGACGAGGTGACCGCCATCAGCTATCCGGTGCTGCAGAACTTCGCCACCAACACCGGCCTGATGAGCGGCCATGACCTCAACCTGGATGGCCGAGTGAGCAGGCCGGACGACGCCTGGGGCTTTGGCAGCTATCACGGCCAGTACGCCTTCGCCGTGATGTCCCGCTATCCCATCGATACCAGGCAGATCCGCACCTTCCAGACATTCAAGTGGAAGGAGATGCCGGGCGAAGCGAACCCCGTCATCGACGACTGCCACAACCCCAGGGCACCGATCCCGAGCGGCCGCCAGTGTGGCGATGCCTGGTATGACGACGCAGCCTGGCAGGCGCTCCCCCTCTCCTCAAAGAACCACGCCGACGTGCCGGTGCACATCAGGCAGGGAGACAGGGAGGAGGTGATCCACTTCCTTATCTCCCACCCGACCCCGCCCATCTTCGGCAACGCGGCGCGCCACAACGTCAAACGCAACCGTGCGGAGATAGCCTTCTGGCAGGACTATGTGGCAGGGGCTGGCTACATGGTGGATGACGCCGGCAAGGCGGGTGGCCTGCCCGCGGGTGCCAGGTTCGTCATCGCCGGCGATCTCAACGCCGATCCCCAGATTGGCGATGGGGATCTCACCGCCATTCAGGCGCTGCACAACCATGTGCTGGTCAACCAGGCCGTCACCAACGGCGCCCTGATCCCGGTCAGCCAGGGCGGCCCCGAGTGCCTCGCCAGCCATCCGGATCAGTGCAAGCGCAACAACAACCGCCCCACCCCGGAGCGCATCACCAGCAGCAGCGGCCTGCAGCTCGACCACGTGCTGCCCTCCGCCAACCTGAACGCGGTCGCCTCCGGCGTGTTCTGGCCGGCCAGCTTCGAGCCGGGCTACCACCTGGTGTACGACGCCAAGCTCGGCATCGCCAAGGGAGTCAGCTCGGATCACCGCCTGGTATGGGTCGACGTCGCACTCGATTGACCGGCAGACAGGGCGAAGGGATGCCTTTGGCTCAGGGTGCCGGCAAATCTGTGCGCAGGCGCGCTATTCCGGCGCCCGCGGCTTGCAGCGCAAATCGGGGTTTGCTAATACTCCGCGTCCATTGGATGAGCATCCCCTTTCGAGATAGTGTGCCGTGGCTTTCGAACAATTCGCGCTCGTGATATCTCTCTTCCAGCAGCTCTGCGTCTATCTGGTGATCGCCTGGCTGCTCTCCAAGACGCCGCTCTTCATGCCACTGACTCAGGTGACACTGAGCTGGCCCCACAAGATCCTCTGCTACCTCATCTTCTCCGGCTTCTGCGTGATGGGCACCTACTTTGGCCTCAGGATCGAGGACTCCATCGCCAATACCCGCGCCATCGGCGCCGTGCTCGGCGGCATCGTCGGCGGCCCTGTGGTGGGGCTGCTGGTGGGGCTCACCGGCGGCATCCATCGCTACTCGCTGGGGGGCTTTACCGCCCTGGCCTGCACCTTCTCCACCATCGCCGAAGGGCTGCTCGGCGGCCTGGTGCACCGCCACTTCGTCGCCCGCCACCGGCTCGATCTGCTGTTCAGCCCCTGGGTGGTGGGATCTGTGGCCCTCATCGCCGAGCTGATGCAGATGGGCATCATCTTGCTGGTGGCCCGTCCGTATGACGACGCCGTCCACCTCATCGAGAACATCATCGCCCCCATGCTGGTGGCCAATACCCTGGGGGCCGCCATGTTCATGCGGATGATCCTCGATCACCGCGCCATGCTGGAGAAGTACTCGGTCGCCTTCTCCGCCCGCGCCCTCAAGATCGCCGAGCGGGCGATGCGGGTGCTGGACAAGGGGTTCACCCAGGAGGCGTGCCAACAGATGGCGCGCATCCTCTACGAAGAGACCGGGGTGGGCGCGGTGGCCATCACCGATCGGGAGAAGCTGCTCGCCTTCATCGGCATCGGCGAGGATCACCACCTGCCGGGCACCGCCATCAACTCGGCCCACACCTTCAAGGCGATCCAGCACAACGAGGTGGTCTATGCCGACGGCAACCTCATCCCCTACAGCTGCAACCTGCATCCCCAGTGCCGGCTCGGCTCCTCGCTGGTCATTCCGCTGCGTGGGGAAGAGGGGTCGGTGGTGGGCACCATCAAGCTCTACGAGCCCAAGCGCAAGTTCTTCTCCTCCATCAACCGCACCCTGGGAGAGGGGATCGCCCGGCTGCTCTCCGGCCAGATCCTGGCCAGCAAGTACAACGAGCAGAAGCGGCTGCTGGCCCAGTCGGAGATCAAGCTGTTGCAGGCGCAGATCAACCCGCACTTTCTGTTCAACGCCCTCAACACCCTGGCGGCGGTGATCCGGCGCGACCCCGAGGATGCCCGCACCCTGGTGCACCACCTCTCCACCTTCTTTCGCAAGAACCTCAAGCGCCAGGGTGACGAGGTGACCCTGGCCGACGAGCTGGAGCACGTGAACGCCTACCTGCACATCGAGCAGGCCCGCTTCGCCGAGCACCTGAGCGTGCAGATCCAGATTCCCGAGCCGCTGCTGGAGTACCGGCTGCCCACCTTCTCCCTGCAGCCCATCGTCGAGAACGCCATCAAGCACGGTATCTCCCAGATGTTCGAGCCGGGCAGGCTGACCCTGACGGCGCGGCAGGAGGACGAGCAGCTGGTGCTGGAAGTCGAGGACAACGCCGGCCTCTATCAGGCCAAACGGGAGGAGAGCGGCCTTGGCATGAACATAGTGGACCGGCGCATCAAGGCCCGTTACGGCGCCGAGTACGGGGTCACCATTCACTGCGAGCCCCATCAATCCACCCGGGTGAGGATCACCCTTCCCCTGCAGGAGAGCCCATGCTGACCGCCCTGATCGTCGACGATGAACCCCTCGCCCGCGAGGAGCTGCGGCTGCTGCTGGAGCAGGCGGGCAACATCCGCCTGCTGGGGGAGTGTGCCCACGCCATGGAGGCGCTGCCCGCCATCCATCGCCTCAAGCCCGACCTGCTGTTTCTCGACATCCAGATGCCGCGCATCAGCGGGCTGGAGCTGGTGAGCATGCTGGATCCTGACTTGCGCCCCCACATCGTCTTCATCACCGCCTACGACGAGTTTGCCCTGCGCGCGTTCGAGGAGAACGCCCTCGACTACCTGCTCAAGCCGGTCACGGCAGAGCGGATGAACCGGGCGCTGGAGCGTATCCAGCGGCTGCTCTCGCCAAAAGGTGAGCTCGCGGGCCAACCGCTGCCGGATCCGACCCGTATCGCCCAGCCCCTGCGCAGCATCCCCTGCAGCGGCCACAACCGCATTCTGCTGCTGCCCCTTGGCGAGGTGGAGTTCGTCCACAGCGATCTGGCCGGCAACAAGGTGGTGAGCGCCCAGCAGCAGGGCACCACAGAGCTGACCCTGCGCACCCTGGAGGAGAAGACCGGCTTCGTGCGCTGTCACCGCCAATACCTGCTCAACCCGGGCCAGATCCGCGAGATCCTGCTGCTCGACGGCGGGCTGGCGGAAGTGGTGACCCAGGGGGGTCACAAGGTGCCAGTGAGTCGCCGCTACCTCAAGCCCCTCAAGGAGCTGCTCGATATTCCCTGATGGGGCAGGACGCCTCACCCCGCTCCTGCTCCGCCAGCTACCACTCACCCGCTCACCACGGCCATCGGCACACCCGCCAAACCACTCGGGGTCGCTTTTCTGCCACTCGCGGGCGGAACCCGGCCACTGACCTTTTCTTCGCTCCCCTTTCCCCACCGCATCGGTAGAGTGCAGCCTGAGCCCGGCCAGACTGGCCACAGGAAAAGGAAACTCCCCCATGCAACACGCAATCACTTTTGTCATTGCGGCCCTCTGCATCCTCGCCATCGCCTATCGCCTCTACGGCGTGTTCTTTGTGCGCAAGGTGCTGCAGGCCGACGACAAACTGGTCACCCCCTCCCACCAGCTGGAAGATGGCAAAAACTACGTGCCAACCAACAAGTGGGTCAACTTCGGCCAGCACTTTGCGGCCATCGCCGCCGCCGGCCCGCTGGTCGGCCCGGTACTGGCCGCCCAGTACGGTTACCTGCCAAGCTTTCTCTGGCTGCTGATCGGCTGCGTCATCGGCGGTGCGGTGCACGACACCGTGGTGCTGTTCGCCTCCATGAAGCATCAGGGCAAGTCCCTCTCCGAGGTGGCGAAGGCCGAACTCGGCCCCATCGCGGGCTGGTGCACCGGTCTTGCGATGCTGTTCATCATCACCATCACCATGGCGGGTCTCTCCATGGTGGTGGTGCACGCGCTGGAGCGTAACGCCTGGGGCGTGTTTGCCGTCTTCATGACCATCCCCATCTCCATGGTGGTGGGGATCTGGCACAAGCTGACCGGCAACCTGCAAGCCGCCTCCTGGGTCGGGTTTGCCGCCGTGCTGGCCTGTGTCTTCTTCGGCCCCTACGTGCAGGAGAGCGCCTTCGGTGCCTGGCTGACCCTGCGTGCCGAGACCATCAGTCTGGCGCTGCCGGTCTACGCCTTCTTCGCCACCGCGCTGCCGGTCTGGCTGCTGCTCACCCCGCGCGGCTACATCTCCAGCTTCATGAAGATCGGTGTATTCGGCGCCCTGGTGATCGGCGTCATCTGCATCAACCCCGAGATCCAGTTCCCCGCCATGACCCAGTTCGTCCACGGCGGCGGCCCGGTACTGGGCGGCCCGGTCTGGCCCTTCATCTCCATCACCATCGCCTGTGGCGCCATCTCCGGCTTCCACGCCTTCATCGGCTCGGGCACCACCCCGAAACTGGTGGACAAGTGGAACGACATCCTGCCGGTCGCCTTCGGTGCCATGCTGGCCGAGTGCGTGGTGGGCGTGATGGCGCTGATCGCCGCCACCGCCCTGCACCCGGCGGATTACTTCGCCATCAACGCCACTCCGGAGGCCTTCGCCAAGCTGGGGATGCAGGTGGTGGATTTGCCCTTCCTCTCCCAGGAGATCGGCATGGATCTGAACGGCCGCACCGGCGGCGCCGTCACCCTGGCGGTGGGCATGTCCTACATCTTCACCAAGGTGCCCTGGTTCAGTAACCTCGCCTCCTACTTCTTCCAGTTCGTGGTGATGTTTGAAGCGGTGTTCATCCTGACCGCCGTCGACTCCGGCACCCGCGTCTCCCGCTACCTCATTCAGGACTTCTTCGGCGAGTTCTACCCGCCCCTCAAGCGCATCGACTGGATGCCGGGCGCCATCGGGGCCAGCGTGCTCGCCTGCGTCATGTGGGGGTATCTGCTGATGTCCGGCGATATCGGCTCGGTATGGGCCCTGTTCGGGGTATCGAACCAGCTGATGGCCTCGGTGGGTCTCATCATAGGTGCCACCATCATCCTGCGCCTCGCCAGCAAGCGCCGCTATATGCTGACCTGCCTGATCCCGCTGGCCTACCTGTTCGTGACCGTCAACTACGCCGGTTACTGGATGATGCGCAACGTCTACTTCAACTCGGCCGCCAAGGGTTACAACCCGATGAACGGCGCCATCTCCCTCATCATGCTGGTGCTGGGGGCGCTGATCCTGATCTCCGCCCTGCGCAAGTGGAGCGAGCTGTGGAAGCTGCGCCAGCAGCCCGAGTTCCGGGTGGCCGAGGCGACCGCCTCCTGATCCGTCCAGCCCTCCTCGGACCCCGCCTCGGCGGGGTCTTTCATTGGCGCTGCGCATTCATCCATTGGCATTGACCCGCCCCTTCGCAGTGGTTGAATGGGTCCCCGGATCACAGAACCGCCCAGCCCGGGGTGCTAGCATGCCCCGACGGCCACTTGGCCGCACCGGCCCAAGTGATCCTCCCTCCTCCGCTTTCACCCTTTGAGGACAGCTTTCATGGAACTGCTTCTGCTCAGCAACGGCAAAACCACAGAACACCCCGGCCTGCTCGGCTGGGCCCGGGAGCGGGTACGAACCCTGCTCGCCCGCAAACAGGTCAAGCGCATCCTGCTCATCCCCTACGCGGTGATCCGCAGCGACTGGGACGCCCGCGCCTTCGAACTCAGCGAGAGCCTGGGGGTGAAGGCCATCAGCATCCACCAGTTCGACGATCCGGTGGATGCCATCCAGCGGGCCGACGCCATCTTCATCAGCGGCGGCAACACCTGGCGCCTGAACCAGCTGCTGCACGAATACGGCCTGGTGGTGCCCATCCAGCGTGCCGTGCGCGAGCGAGGCGTGCCCTATGTGGGCTGGAGCGCCGGCTGCAACGTGGCTACCCCCAGCATCCTCACCACCAACGACATGCCGGTGTGCAGCGCCGCCGTGCTGCCGGCGCTGGGCCTGTTCCCCCTGCAGATCAACCCCCACTACCTGGATGCCGGCATCAGCGGCCACATGGGGGAGACCCGGGACGAGCGGCTCGCCGAGTTCTGTGCCATCAACCCGAGCGAGTCCGTGGTGGCCCTGCGCGAAGGGAGCCTGCTTCAGGTAAGCGGCGAGCACGGCGGCGAGAGCATCGAATACTGGAGCGCCCGGGGCGAGGGCTTCAAGATCTTCAAGCACGGTGAGACCACTCAGGAGTTCATCACGGCCGCGCCCCTGGCCGAGCTGACGCCGTTTCACCCCCTGGCCGGGGCCATGACGACCGCGGTGACCTGAGCGTTCGCCCGCGGGATTTGCCATGCTGTGAGGGGCAAGGGATCTTCCCTCGCCCCTTTTCCTGCCGGCGGGAGGCACCATGACCATCAGGATTGAACACGACAGCCTCGGGGAGATCGCCGTCCCGGTCGATCGGCTCTGGGGCGCCCAGACCCAGCGCTCCCTGCACCACTTCAACATCTCGGGAGAGCGCCAGCCCAGGGAGATCATCCATGCCCTGGCCCGCATCAAGTCCGCCTGTGCCAGGGTCAACCACGCCCTGGGGCTACTCCCCGCCCGCAAGGCCCAGGCCATCATGGCCGCCGCCGACGAAATCCTGCGCGGCCTGCACGACGCCGAGTTTCCCCTGATGGTGTGGCAGACCGGCTCCGGCACCCAGACCAACATGAACCTCAACGAGGTGCTGGCAAACCGGGCCAGCGAACTGCTCGGCGGCCCCCGGGGGGAAGCGCGGCTGGTGCATCCCAACGACGAGGTAAACAAGAGCCAGTCCAGCAACGATGTCTTCCCGAGCGCCATGAACCTGGCGGCAGTCACCGCCATCACGCAGCGGTTGCTGCCGGCCCTCGCTGCCCTGAAGCAGACCCTGGCAGGCAAGGCCGCCGCCTTCGACCACATCGTCAAGATTGGCCGCACCCATTTGCAGGATGCCACTCCCCTCACCCTGGGCCAGGAGATCTCCGGCTGGGTCGCCCAGCTCGAACAGGGGGAGCGCCATCTACGGGCCGCCCTGCCCCATCTGTGCGAGCTGGCGCTCGGCGGCACAGCCGTGGGCACCGGCCTCAACTGCCCTCCCGGCTTTGCCGAGGCGGTGGCCAGGACCCTGGCCGAGCAGACCGGCCTGCCGCTGGTGAGCGCCCCCAACAAGTTCGAGGCCCTGGCGGCGAGTGACGCCCAGGTTCACGCCCACGGCGCCCTCAAGACGCTGGCAGCCTCCCTCATGAAGATCGCCAACGACGTGCGCTGGCTGGCGAGCGGCCCCCGCAGCGGGCTGGGGGAGCTGCTCATCCCCGAGAACGAGCCCGGATCCTCCATCATGCCCGGCAAGGTCAACCCGACCCAGAGCGAGGCCCTCACCATGCTCTGCGCCCAGGTGATGGGCAACGATGTGGCCATCAACATCGGCGGCGCCAGCGGCAACTTCGAGCTCAACGTGTTCAGGCCGATGATCGCCTACAACGTCCTGCAGAGCGTGCGGCTGCTGGCGGACGGCATGCAGAGCTTCCACGACCACTGCGCCGTCGGCATCACCCTGAACCAGGCCAGGATCGACGATCTGCTCTCCCGCTCCCTGATGCTGGTGACGGCCCTCAACCCCCATATCGGCTATGACAAGGCGGCCGAGATCGCCAAGCGGGCGCACCATCAGGGGCTCAGCCTGCGGGAGGCGGCCATTGCCTCGGGCCACCTCAGCGCGGAGCAATTCGATGCCTGGGTGATCCCCGCTGACATGGTGGGTCGCACGCCATAAGGCAGCTCAGCGCACTGCAATCCCAATCCCATGCCCGGGGCATACCAGCGCAGGTGGCAGGCGCAGCAAATAGGGACTGTGATGGGCAATAAAGATGAAAAGGGCGCCATGGCGCCCTTTTCATTGCAGATCTGCCGTCAGGTCTTGCTCTGGCAGTTGAACATCCAGTGGGTGCCGAACTTGTCCACCAGGGATCCGAAATAGTCACCCCAGAACATCTCCGCCAGCGGCATCTCCACCTGACCTCCCTCGGCCAGGGCTGCGAACAGGCGATCGGTCTCGCCCCGGCTGTCCGGCTCCAGGTTGAGGTAGCTGTTGTTGCCCTGTACCAGGGTGAACCCCATGCTGGCCGGAGCATCCGTGCCCATCAGCACGTGACCCCCAAGGATGGACAGGGCCACATGCATCACCAGCTCCCCGTCTTCCTCCGACAAAGGGGGCTGGCCCGGGCAACCCGGGGACTCCTTGAACCTGTGGATGGGGCCGCTGAAGTCTCCGCCGAACACTTCGCGATAGAAGAGGAAGGCAGCCTCCGTCTCCCGGGCAAAATTGAGATAGGTACTGACACGCGCCATGGGTTTCTCCTTGTCACCGATAGCTGGCCCCTGTGGCCAGCTAACAGCATAGAAGAGCACGGGGCTCTGTCAGGTTGCGCTCCGCCCCCTTCTGCGCACGGGGGAGCCGCGCTCACAGCCCGGGCTCGGTCGAACACGCAAAAGTGCAACCCGATTCGCAGTGGGTTGCACCTCATGTAGGCATTCATAAGATGCATTGCCAACCCATTAATAATGCTGTGAAAAGCGGACAAGCGGCGGGCTTGAAAGGAGCCTGATGGAGACCGGATTCATGGAAGAATTCAACAATGTAACCAATACATTAAAATTTCTTGCTTGAAGGTTGCACCTGGTTGCACCATCATCGGCGAAATTTAACCGTCCGGTAATATTGTTACCTTCTAGACACAGGAAGTCCCATGGCCACTACCACCCTCGGCGTCAAACTCGATGAAGCGACCCGCGACCGCCTCAAACAGGCTGCGCAGACCCTGGATCGCACTCCCCACTGGCTGATCAAGCAAGCCATCTTCACCTATCTGGAGCAACTGGATCGCGGTCTGACCCCGCCCGAGCACTCCGGGCTGGCTGCCGCCGCCGGGGAAGAGGCCGTCGAGACCCTGACCGAGCAGGGCATCCAGGTCTTCCTCGAGTTTGCCGAGAGCATTCTGCCCCAGTCCGTGCTGCGGGCCGCCATCACGGGGGCTTATCGCCGCCCCGAGACCGAAGCCGTCCCCATGCTGCTGGAGCAGGCCCGTCTGCCCAAGGAGAAGGCTGACGCGACCCAGAAGCTGGCCATGGGCATCGCCGAGAAGCTGCGCAACCAGAAGAGCGCCAGCGGCCGTCAGGGCCTGGTGCAGGGGCTGCTTCAGGAGTTCTCCCTCTCCTCCCAGGAAGGGGTGGCCCTGATGTGTCTGGCGGAGGCGCTGCTGCGCATCCCCGACAAGGCGACCCGGGATGCCCTGATCCGCGACAAGATAAGCGGCGGCAACTGGAGCCAGCACCTGGGCCAGAGCACCTCATTGTTCGTCAACGCGGCCTCCTGGGGTCTGCTCATCACCGGCAAGCTGGTGGCCACCCACAACGAGGCGGGCATGAACAGCTCCCTCAAGGGACTCATCGGCAAGGGGGGTGAGCCGCTCATCCGCAAGGGCGTCGACATGGCGATGCGCCTGATGGGTGAACAGTTCGTCACCGGCGAGACCATCGCCGAGGCGCTGGCGAACGCAGGCGGCATGGAGAGCAAAGGGTTCCGCTACTCCTACGACATGCTGGGGGAAGCGGCCCTGACCGAGGAGGACGCCAAACGCTATCTGGCCTCCTACGAGCAGGCCATCCACGCCATCGGCAAGGCCTCCCACGGTCGCGGCATCTACGAGGGGCCGGGTATCTCCATCAAGCTCTCCGCCCTGCATCCGCGCTACAGCCGCGCCCAGTACGATCGCGTCATGGAGGAGCTCTACCCCACCTTGCTGGGCCTGACCCAGCTCGCCAGGCAGTATGACATCGGCATCAACATCGATGCCGAGGAGGCCGATCGCCTGGAGATCTCCCTCGATCTGCTGGAGAAGCTCTGCTTCGATCCGTCCCTCGCCGACTGGAACGGCATCGGCTTCGTCATCCAGGCCTACCAGAAGCGCTGCCCCTATGTAATCGACTACGTCATCGATCTCGCCAAGCGCAGCCGTCACCGCCTGATGATCCGTCTGGTGAAGGGCGCCTACTGGGACAGCGAGATCAAGCGTGCCCAGCAGGAAGGGCTGGAAGGCTACCCGGTCTACACCCGCAAGCCCTACACGGATGTCTCCTACCTCGCCTGCGCCCGCAAGCTGCTGGCGGTGCCCGAGGCCATCTATCCCCAGTTCGCCACCCACAACGCCCACTCCCTGTCTGCCATCTATCAGCTGGCGGGTCAGAACTACTACCCGGGCCAGTACGAGTTCCAGTGCCTGCACGGCATGGGTGAACCGCTCTACGAACAGGTGGTCGGCAAGGTGGCCGACGGCAAGCTGGGTCGCCCCTGCCGCATCTATGCTCCGGTGGGCAGCCACGAGACCCTGCTCGCCTACCTGGTGCGCCGCCTGCTGGAGAACGGGGCCAACACCTCCTTCGTCAACCGCATCGCGGACAACAACATCTCCCTCTCGGATCTGGTGCAGGATCCGGTGCAGCAGATCGAGCAGATGGCCGCCCGTGAAGGGACCCTGGGTCTGCCCCATCCGCGCATCCCCCTGCCCCGGGATCTCTACGGCGAGGCGCGCCCGAACTCCGCAGGTCTGGATCTCGCGAACGAGCACCGCCTGGGGTCACTCTCCGCCGCCCTGCTCGCCAGCACCAACACCGCCTATCAGGCCGTGCCCATGCTGGGTTGCGACACCGAGGCGCCGACCCAGTTCCAGCCCGTGTTCAACCCGGCGGATCACCGCGATGTCGTCGGTCAGGTGAGCGAAGCCACGGTAGCGCTGGTGGACAAGGCGCTCGCCTGCTCCCTCACGAGCGGCCAGATCTGGCAGTCCACCCCGCCAGCCGAGCGGGCCGCCGTGCTGGACAGGGCCGCCGATCTGATGGAATCCGAACTGCAACCCCTGATGGGCCTGCTGGTTCGCGAATCCGGCAAGACCTTCGCCAACGCCATCGCCGAGGTGCGCGAAGCGGTGGACTTTTTGCGCTACTACGCCGCCCAGGCGCGCAACCACTTCGCCAACGACACCCACAGGCCGCTCGGCCCCGTGGTCTGCATCAGCCCCTGGAACTTCCCGCTGGCCATCTTCAGCGGCCAGGTGTGCGCGGCCCTGGCCGCCGGCAATACGGTGCTGGCCAAGCCTGCCGAGCAGACCCCCCTCATCGCGGCACAAGCGGTGCGCATCCTGCTGGAAGCGGGGGTTCCCGCCGGTGCGGTGCAGCTGCTGCCGGGCCGTGGTGAGACCGTGGGTGCGGCGCTCATCGCGGACGAACGGGTGCGCGGCGTCATGTTCACCGGCTCCACCGAGGTGGCGGGCATCATCTCCCGCAACCTGGCCGGTCGCCTCGACGCCCAGGGTCGCACCATTCCCCTCATCGCCGAGACCGGCGGCCAGAACGCCATGATCGTCGACTCTTCCGCCTTGACCGAACAGGTGGTGATGGATGTCATCTCCTCGGCGTTCGACAGCGCCGGTCAGCGCTGCTCCGCCCTGCGAGTGCTGTGCGTGCAGGATGACGTGGCGGATCGGGTGATCCGGATGCTCAAGGGCGCCATGGCCGAGTACAAGGTCGGCAGCCCCGAGCACCTCTCCACCGACATCGGCCCCGTCATCGACGCCGAGGCCAAGACCAACATCGAGCGCCACATCAAGGCCATGGGCGACAAGGGGCGCAAGGTGCACCAGATCGCCCGCACCCAGGGGGATGCCTGCAGCCGCGGCACCTTCGTGCTGCCGACCCTGATCGAGCTCGACAGCCTGGACGAACTGGGACGCGAAGTGTTCGGCCCTGTGCTGCATCTGGTCCGCTACCCGCGCACCCGGCTCGGGGAGTTGCTCGAGCAGATCAACGCCAGCGGCTACGGCCTGACCCTGGGTGTTCATACCCGCATCGACGAGACCATCGCCCAGGTGGTGAACGTGGCCAAGGTGGGCAACCTCTACGTCAACCGCAACATCGTGGGCGCCGTGGTCGGGGTGCAACCCTTCGGTGGGGAAGGGCTTTCCGGCACCGGTCCCAAGGCCGGTGGCCCGCTCTACATGTATCGCCTGCTCGGCGCCCGTCCCCAGGAAGCGGTGGCCAACCAGCTGCACCAGGAGTCCGGTGCCCTGCACGCCGAGGCGAAAGCCCCCCTCGTGGCCCTGCGCGACTGGGCGAGCAAGCAGGATCCTGCCCTCGCCGCCCTGTGCGATCACTACGCCGCGCTCTCCCAGAGCGGCCGTACCCAGCTGCTGACCGGCCCCACCGGCGAGCGCAACAGCTACAGCCTGCTGCCCCGGGAACGGGTGCTCTGTCTTGCCCAGGAGAAGGCCGACCTGCTGGCCCAACTGGCCGCCTGTCTGGCGGTCGGCAGCCAGGTGCTGCTGCCGGACGATGCCCAGACACGCTCCCTGCTCTCTTCCCTGCCGACCGAGGTGCGGGATCCCATCGCGCTGGTGGCGGACTGGGCCACGGGGGAGACGGACTTCGATGCCCTGCTGCACCACGGCGACTCGGATCAGTTGCGGGAGGTGAGCAAGCTCGCCGCCGCGCGCCAGGCAGCCCGTAACGGCGCCATCATCGGTGTGCACGGCCTGCATCGCGGCGAGACCGACATCCCGCTGGAGCGCCTGCTCATCGAGCACGCCCTCTCGGTCAACACCGCCGCCGCCGGTGGCAACGCCAGCCTGATGACCATAGGCTAAGCGCCACATAGTGACGGAGACTCAAGCCCCGCCGATGCGGCAATGCTGTTCAGATAAGCACTTTTTTGACTGATTATTCATAAATTGGATTTGAGTTGAGGGGGCAAGGCTGTGTCCAGTCGATCTTCCTCCAGCCTTTATCCAGCGGGGCTTGCAATAGAAAGAGGGAGGCATCATGCCTCCCTCGCTTTTTTGTCCTGATACTACGTGGACTGGAACTCAAATTCTCTTAAGTGAACAGCATTGCCGCCGATGCGGGGCTTGTTCTTTCGTCTATGGGACACGCCCATGAAAAAGGGTTCTTCGCGGGATCTTGGGGAAGTGGAAGTTGACAGACAGGGTGCTGGTAAACTGGCTGTCTCCAAACACACCACCACCATCACCCTGCTGTCGCCGTGCATCATATTGATATTGCCTCCTTCTGGCCAGGTTATACCGTCATC
>NZ_JAGKRH010000179.1:0-13067 GCF_017939245.1 Aeromonas sp. PrichA-15
CCCGATGCACACGAGTGTGCTGGAAGGGGTGAACAACAAGATCAAAGTGATAAAGCGCATGGCATATGGATTTAGGGACTCAGAATACTTTTTTCTGAAAATCAAGGCGGCCTTCCCCGGAAAGCCGCGATGAACCTGAAAAAAGGGGCCCTGAGGCCCCTACTCACCATCCGTTGCAACCGGGTCTGGCGACATCAGACCGACTTTCGCAGGATCTGCTCCAGATAGTGCGCGAAGCTGTGGCCGTGGTGCTCCAGCAGTTTCGGGAACATGGAGATGGAGGTCATGCCCGGGAAGGTGTTGATCTCGTTGAGCAAAATCTCCCCCTCTTCGGTCAGGAAGAAGTCGATGCGCGACAGATGAGTCAGCTTGAGCTGACGGAACGCCTTCAAGGCGTACTCGTGGATGGCATCGGCCTGGGCCTGAGTCAGCCCCTCGGCCTTGAGCGCGGTCTCGGTGTGACTGGCGCTGCTGTACTTCTCTTCATAGGTGTAGAACTTGTCCTGGGGTACGCAGATCTCCCCCGGATAGGTGGCCACCAGCTCGTCACCATACTGGTAGACCGCCACTTCCAGCTCGCGGGGCTTGACTGCTTTTTCGATCAATACCTGCTCGGAGTAACCGAAGGCATCGGCAATGCCCTTCACCAGATCTGCCTCGTTGCTGGCGGAGTAGCAACCCACGGAAGAGCCCTGGGAGGCCGCCTTGATGAAGACCTTGCCCCACTTGGCCAGCGCCGCTTTCGCCTCGGTCAGGCTCGCCTCGCCCTGCTCGGTCAGGAACAGGTAGGGGGTATTGGGGATGCCGATGGCGGTGAGCCACAGCTTGGTGGTGATCTTGTTGAAGCACACCTTGCTCGCCTCGGCGTCACAACCCAGATAAGGCAGGCCGGCCAGCTCGAGGAAGGATTGCAGATCGCCGGTCTCACCGGGATAGCCGTGGATGCAGGGCACCACGTAGTCCACCGGACGGGCCACGCTGTCGAACGAGAGCAGCTTGTCCAGCCCCAGCTTGCACTCGCGACCGTCGGCGGAGAGCCAGCGGTCGGCAAACATCTCGACCCGGGTCACTTCGATACCGGGCAGGAGCCCGAGCTGTTTTTCGAGGAAATTGGCGCTGCGCAGCGAGACTTCGTGCTCGGAGCCGCCACCGCCGCAGAGCAGCAAGACATGCATGTTCTTCATTAGATGTGATCCCTTGGGAGAAGTGGCTTCGTCATCACCATGTCAAACCCAACCGCATGAAAACCGGACGAAGCCAGAAACGAACATAAGTGCGGGCAGTGTAGCAAGGGAGGGGAAGCCTTGTCAGCCGATGGGGCGCACCTCCCCCTGCCCGGACAGATAAAAGTCTCTTCCTGTGTCAGAAACAGGATGAAATGCGCTCAGCGGGGGGGATCGACCCGCCCGGCGCCATTGCCGTTGACCCGAAACCAGCCGGCAATGCTGTAGCGCTCCCGGCTTGCGGGCAGCACCTCGTGGGGAAACTCTTCAGACAGGAAGAGCACCAGCCGCCCGCCCCGGGGGGAGACATCCATCAGAAACTGCTCGCTGTCGTCATAGACCCGCAATATTCCCCCCGCCTCTGGCTGCCAGTCGTTGTTCAGGTAGAACACCGAGGTGAGCCGGCGGTTGGATCGCCCGGCGAAGGCGTCGCGATGGGTGACGTAGAAGTCCCCCTGACGGTAGCGGGCAAAGTGGGCCTCGTAGTCGAACAGCCCCAGCATCAGGCTGCGATTGGCGGCCAGACGCAGGGACTCCATCCGGGCCAGATAGTCGGCCACCGGCGCGCCGAGGGAGGCGTCGAGCCAGTGGATCTGATCCCGACGGATATCGCGGTTGTCCTGATGCAGGGTCTCGCGCCCGATCCCCGCCGGTCGCCACTCGTCCGGCAGGCAGGCCTTGAGGGCATCCACCTCGGCGGCGGTTAAAAAATCATCCACTATCACCCAACCCCGGGTGTAGATGGCATCCATGACGGCTTGATAGTCCAAGATAGGCTCGCAGCGAGGGGAGAGAGTGCGCTTTGTAGCGACTTCGGACCATCGGCACAAACCGGATTGCTTCTCTTGAGAAGTCCCGCCATCAATAGGAGTCTGGGGGGAACAGACGCCCTCCCCCTTGCTCCCCGGCCCTCGGCCCGTTAACGTGCAAGGATTGTCCCCGGGCGCCTTGTCGCCCCTCTTGCATCAGGAGAAACCATGCCCCTGCCCCTCATCCCCCTGCAACGACTCGATGGCACGGCCTGGTCCACCGCCGATCTGCAGGGCCGTGTCGTGCTAGTGGTCAACGTGGCAAGCCGCTGCGGTTTTACCCCCCAATACACCGGGCTTGAGGCCCTCTATCGCCAGTTCGGCCCCCAAGGCTTCGAGATCCTGGGCTTTCCCTGCGATCAGTTCGGCCATCAGGAGCCGGGCGATGCCGAGGAGATCGCCCGCTTCTGCTCGCTCGACTACCCTGTCAGCTTCCCCCTGATGGCCAAGTGCGAGGTCAACGGCGCCGGGGCCCCCCCCCTCTATCGCTGGCTCAAGGAGCAAAAGCCCGGACTCCTTGGCAGCGAGGCCATCAAGTGGAACTTCACCAAGTTCCTGATTGACCGTGAAGGCCGGGTGGTGGACCGCTTCGCCCCCCAGACCAGGCCGGAGGATCTGGTGCAGGCCATCGAGGGACTGCTCTGACGGGCGTGCGCCGAGGCCAGGGGGGCCCCTCTTAGCGCCCCCTGGCCTTTCCCTGCCGGGATGGCCGTGGCAACCCTGCTCGCGACACGGCTGCTGCGCGTGCGCCTCGCATCTGCTATATTACGCGCCCACTGTCTCTTGTGCGGTCGCTTTGCCGGGCTCAGGCCCAGCCTCGATGGCGGCCCACCCTATTTTCCATGTCGTGACGGACCAAGGCTGCCGTCACCCGTTGAGCCCAAGGCTCGGAGTGTCCCTCGAACATGTCATTCAATGAACTGGGTCTGTCACCGCACATCCTGCGGGCCGTCAAGGAGCTGGGTTACGAACAACCCACCCCCATCCAGCAGCAAGCCATTCCCGCCATCCTGGCCGGGCAGGACGTGCTGGGCGGCGCCCAGACAGGCACGGGCAAGACGGCCGGTTTCACCCTGCCCATGCTTCATCGACTGCTGGCCAACCACGGCCGTGGCGGTCGTCGCCAGGTGCGAGCCCTGGTGCTGACCCCGACCCGGGAGCTGGCCGCCCAGGTGGGCGAGAGCATCATCAAATATGCCCACCACCTGCCGTTTCGTACCCTGATCGCCTATGGCGGCGTCAGCATCAAGCCGAACCTGGACGCCATCAAGCTCGGGGTCGACATCCTGGTCGCCACCCCGGGCCGCCTGCTGGATCTGCTGACCCAGGGCGCCCTGACCCTGAGCGCCCTCGAGGTGCTGGTGCTGGATGAAGCGGACAGAATGCTCGACATGGGGTTCATCACCGACATTCGCCGCATCATGAAGGCCCTGCCGGAGGAGCGTCAGACCCTGCTCTTCTCCGCCACCTTCTCCAATGACATCAAGGCGCTGGCGGACGATCTGCTCAAGGATCCCACCCTCATCGAGGTGGATCCCAGCAACACCGCCGCCGAGCAGGTAAGCCAGCGCATCATCCAGGTCGATCGGGAACGCCGCCGGGAGATGCTCTCCCACATGATTGGCCGTGGCAACTGGCAGCGGGTGCTGGTGTTCGTGCGCACCAAGCAGATTGCCGACAGGCTCGCCCAGCAGATGCAGAAAGATGGCCTGGATACGGTCGCCATCCACGGTGACAAGAGCCAGGGGGCCCGCAACCGGGCGCTGGCGGATTTTCGTGAAGGCAAGGTGCGGGTGCTGGTTGCCACCGATATCGCCGCACGGGGTCTGGACATCGATCAGCTGCCCCACGTGATCAACTTCGAGCTGCCCCAGATGGCGGAGGATTACATCCACCGCATCGGCCGCACCGGCCGTGCCGGGCGCGGCGGCGAGGCCATCTCCCTGGTGAGCCAGGACGAGCTGGGTCAGCTCAAGGAGATCGAGGCGCTGATCGGCCAATCCCTGACCGTGGAGATCCTGGAAGGGTACGAGCCGAGCGGCAAGCCGAGCCGCCAGACCCTGCCGGGCAGCAAGCCGGTGCAAAACCCGCCCCGCGCCCGTGGCCATGCCAACGCCAAGGGCAAACCCGCCGCCGGGAAAGGCAAGGGGGATGGCGCCAAGAAGCCGGCCCAGCCTGCGCAAAACAAGTCCCGCAAGCGGGAAGTGGTGGGCGAGGACATCGGTTTCGCCCCCATGCGCCGCCTGCCCAAGGCCCAGCGGGGCGACTATCAGGACAACTCCAACGAGGAGTGAGGCGGCGCGAGCACTGCGTCCTGAACAACAATAAACCGCCCGAGGGCGGTTTTTTTATGCTCTGGCGCCCTTAACCGGCGGCCAAGGCCATGTGCAGCAGGGGATAGGGCTTGCCCTGGCCATCCAGGGGGGAGCGCCCCGTCACCTCGAAGCCCAGGTGCTGGTAGAAGCCGACAGCCTGGGCATTCTGTTCGTTGACGTCCACGCGAGTCGCCCCCAGACAACGGATGGCGTGGTCCACCAGCTGGCGGCCGACCCCGCCCCCTCTCGCCTCGGGAGCGATGAACAGCATCTCGATATTGCCCTCAGCCACCCCGATAAAACCGACGATCACGCCATCCTGCCTGGCGCAATAAAGGCGCACGGCATCGAAATAGTGTTCGAGGATGAGAGGCTTGAGGGTGGCGATGTCTTCCTCTTGCAGGAAGTGATGGGTAGCGCGTACCGAGGCCTCCCAGAGAGCGATCAGGGCCGGGTAATCCTCGGTTTGTGCTGGTTCTATCTTCATGAATTGTTGGCTCAATTTATGGCAAAAGCGCCGATGCTAAGCCTTGGGGCCGAACCTCGTCAAGGTGCAGCCCTGGGCCTCTGCCTGCTTGATGACAAACCCCTTCTCGATGCCCGCCTTGAAGCCCAGCTTCTCATAGAGGCGATGGGCTTCATCGCGCCCTTCCCCCGAGAGCAGCATCACCTTGTAGCCATCCAGCCCCCAGGCCAGGGAGAGCGCCTGTTCAAGCACCTTCTGGCTCAGCCCCTGGCGTCGGAACGCAGAGGCCGTTACCACGTGCTCTATGATGCCAAAGGGCCTGCCGCCGTTGCTCAGGGTCGGGATCACCCCGAGCTGGCAGGTGGCGGCGAGCTCACCGCCCACCTTCGCCACGATGATCCGCACCTCGGGCCTGGCCAGCAGGCTCGCGAGCGTCTCCCTCGCCATGGAAAGCGGCATCACGGGATCCCGTGGTCTGAGCTCGGCGTAAAGGCTGAGCAAGCCGCCAGATCCTGCTCCCTGCACTCTCTGATCACCACCATGGCAACCCACCTGATCTGCCACTCCTCTTTCGGCTGATCATGCATGACGCCAGCATGGAGTGTGCGCAGGCATAATAGAGAAAGAAGATGCCTCCCCAGGTTGGGAAGGCATCGCGATCAACGGGTCTTGACCGCCTGGAGCAGGACAGAGACATCGGCGCCAACGCGGCGGGTCGCGATGGCTTCGCGAATGTCGCTCTCGCTGTAGCGACTGGCGGGGTAGACCACCACGCAGGCGGTGTCACCGGGAGCGAGGAAGTGGGTCTCGCCAAAGGGGGTGTAGCGGGTGGCGCCAATGCTGATGAGCGCATGGGCCGGGCGCCCCGCCTGGGCCAGCAGCCCCTGGATATGCTCGGCCGGGCCTTCGTCCTGCTGATGGTTGAACTTGTCGATGGCCCACGCCAGCAACTGACCGTGGAAGTAGCTGTAGTCCACCGCCGCGCTGTCGATCCCGTAGGGGTGCAGCTCCCCGTCCCGCTCCAGATAGCAGGCGATGCGGTAGTCATCGAGCTCGCATCCTGCGGCAAAGTGGGTCAGGGGCAGCAGGTTCGCGGCCAGCCCCTTGCTCTCTTCACCCCAGTTCTTCTTCTCGCTGATCTTGTTGGCATTGGGGCGACGGATGGAGCAGTCGTTGTAGGCGCCAAACGCCTTGGGATGGATGGCCACCACCTGCTCCCCCGCGTACTCCAGCTCGCACCACAGTGCCACCTCGGGTTCAATCTGCACCTTCTCGTCCCCGCTCACCGCCGCCTCCGGCAGGAAGATGGCATCGCCGCTCAGGGGAAAGACCCCGAGCTGGCCGGGATGGTTCGGCACATAGAAGGGGAACAGCGCCTTGGGGGCGACCTTGTCGTCAACCTTGACGGCGACGAAGTCCGCCGCCTCCCCTGCCTGCTCCAGGTGACCGGCGAAGTTGCCCGCCACGCCCAGTCCGATAAAGGGGGGCTGTGAGGTGATCTGCATCTGTGGCTCCACTGGCGCGGCCGGGGCCGCCGCCTCGTTGTCGTTGTTCAGGGCGGAAATACCGCCAAAGAGGGAGCTTATTAGAGCACAGCCCCCGTACGGCGCCCAGCCACCGGGCCACAAGCTGTGCACCAGGGCGGATTTCCCCTCACCATCTGGTCATAAAGTCGGCAGTCGATGCGAAGCTGTGATCCCGATGCTTGGGAGAGCCCAGCACTTTTGCTAGGCTGCCCTATTCATTTGCCGTTCGGGAGCCGTCGCAAGGCCATGGCCACCCACTTTCAGGGGCGCTTCGAGGTGGAGTTCAAATACCGCCTGACGGACAGCGCCGCCTTTGTGCATACCCTCACGGCCCTCAGCCCCGAGGTGATGGTGGCGGACAATCATGAGCAGGACTGCTACTTCGACACGGCAGATGGCGCCCTGGCCCGGGCAGAGAAGAGCCTGATCATCCGCACCATGGCCCCCAGCGGCATCCGGCTCTGGATAGTCAAAGGACCCGGACCCGATCGCTGCGAGGCGGTCAACATCACCGATGCGGACAAGGCGGCCAGCATGGTGCGCACCCTGGGCTACCAGCCGGTGCTGACCATCGACAAGCGGCGCAGCATCTATTTTCTGGGGGCCTTCCACGTCACGGTGGATCACCTGGCAGGCGTCGGTGATTTTGCCGAGCTCGCCATCATGACTGACGAGGAGACCGCCCTGCCCGCCTACCGCGCGCAGTTGCTGGCGCTGGCTAGCCGGCTGGGACTGGCGCCCGAGATGCGGGAAACCCGCTCCTATCGCACCCTGTGCGAGCAGCGAGCCCCCCTTTGACAAGCGGCAACAAGAGGAATCTGCCCATGATCGACAAACTCGCCTGGCTGACCTTCAAGGAGGGACAACTGCTGTGCGCCCGCTCCCACGGCAAGGACATCTACTACATTCCGGGGGGCAAGCGCGAGCCGGGCGAGAGCGACGAGGCGGCCCTCGTTCGTGAAATCGAGGAAGAGCTCGCGGTCATCCTGAAACCCGACACCCTGGCGTTCGCCTGCGAGTTCAGCGCCCAGGAGGACGGCAAGCCGCAAGGGGTGAATGTCAATCTGCGTTGCTACACGGGGGACGCCGACGGCACGCCCGTCGCCTCGGCGGAGATCGCCGAGCTGCGCTGGCTGGACAGCCGCCACCTGGCCGAAGTCTCCCCCGTCTCCCGCCTGCTGTTCCAGTGGCTGGCAGCGCAGGGACTGATCCATTAAGAGACGGCGCACCTGACCGGATGATAATAGCTCCGGCAGGAGAGTCCGCGCCCGAGACGTTAATCCCCCACGTGGGCCAAGAGAGAAGATGAGGACATTCAATGGAGATCCTTGAGGTCGAGAGCACCAGAGGCATCAAACCGGCGCTGATCGCCCTGCTGCAAGATTGCGTGGCCAGCGGTGCCTCGGTGGGCTTTCTGCCTCCCCTGCAGGAAGAGCAGGGGCTGGCGTACTGGCAAGGCATCGAGGGGGAGCTGGCGGATGGAGTGCGCAAGCTCTGGGTGGCGTTTGATCAGCACCATCTGGTGGGCGCCCTGCAGCTCTCCCTGTGCACAAAGGCCAACGGGGGCCACAGGGCCGAAGTGGAAAAGCTGATGGTCCACAGCCAGGCCCGTGGCAAGGGGGTGGGCCGCGCCCTGATGAACGCCATGGAGCAAGGGGCCCGGGACGCCAGGCGTACCTTGCTGGTGCTGGATACCCGGGTCGGCGACGTGGCCTCCAGCCTCTATCGCCAGCTCGGCTATCAGGAGGCCGGCCAGATCCCGGACTTCGCCCGCAATGGGGACGGCACCCTCGCCGCCACCCAGTTCTTCTACAAGCAGCTCTGAGGCAGACGGCCTGGCAAGACCGGACAGCGTGCCGGTCTTGCCCCCTCCAAGGCTCGGCGTACATAGGTTTTTGGTTCAATCAGACTCATCGGCAAGGAGCCATCATGATATTGGAAGTCGCCCATCTGCAGATCATTCCCGGCAAGGCCACTGACTTCGAGCAGGCCTTCGCCCGAGCCCAGCACATCATCAGCGCCATGCCCGGCTACCTGGGCCACCAGTTGCAGCGTGCCCTGGACGATCCCCATCACTACCTGCTGCTGGTGCAGTGGGCGCGGCTGGAAGATCACACCCGGGGTTCAGGGGCTCCCCCCGGTACCAGGAGTGGAAGGCCCTGCTGCACCACTTCTACGACCCCTTCCCCAGGGTCGAACATTTTCAGGATGCAACACCGATCAGTGCCGCAAGCTGAACCTTGATCAGCTCGTCCCGTCACGGGCTGATCAATGGCGTCAGGCCAGGCGCTCGGCCCTGTGGGCAATCTGCGGCTCGGCAAAGGCGCTCTGGGCCGCGATGAGCTGCAGCTCGTAGGCATTCGCCTCCCAGGTCTGTCTCAGCACCGCATCCACCGCGGCGTTGGTGCGCTCGAAGGCGCTCACCCCATCATATCCCGCCTGCAGGTTGGCCAGCATCAGGGCGCTGATGAGATCCCCCACGCCCACCGGTTGGCGCGCGAAATCGTAAAGGGGACGGGCGATCAGATAGTCTCCCTCGGGGGTGGCAAGCAGCATCTCGAAGCGGCCGGGGACGCTGGCGGCGCGACCCAGGTGCTTGACCAGCACCATCTTCACCCCCTTCTCCAGCAACTGGCGTGCGGCGACCCGGGTCTGGGCCAGGGTTGTCAGATGGACATCGCACAGGGTCTCCAGCTCCAGCAGATTGGGGGCCATGATGTCCGCCACCGGCAGGGCCTGCTCGGTGAGAAAGCGGGTGACGCCCGGGGCGACGATGCACCCCTTCTCCGGATGCCCCATCACGGGATCGCAGAAATAGAGGGCCGCCGGATTGGCTCGTTTCACCGCCGCCACCACCGCCAGGATCTCGTCCCCCTGCTCCGCCGAGCCCAGATAGCCACTTAGCACCGCATCGCAGCGCGCCAGCACCTCGATATTGCAAAGCCCCTGGCACAAGGCGGCAATGTGGCCCGCCGGCATTGCCATTCCCTGCCAACCCGCCTCGTACTGGGTGTGGTTGGAGAACTGCACCGTATTGATGGGCCACACCTCCATGCCGAGACGGCGCATGGGGAACACGGCGGCGCTGTTGCCGGCACAGCCAAACACCACGTGGGACTGGATAGAGAGAATGCGTTTCATCGACACCACCGGACAAGAAGCCTGAGGAAAAGAGGCAATATATCGGATGAAGCGACGGCTCTTCCAGCAATTAACGCCCTGACTCCCTATTTATGCTTCTGCAGGCTTAACCTGCCGCATATTTGACCCCCGCTACCCTGTTTCTGTACAACCCTGGAGCCATCTCCCCGCTGCTGCGGGGTGATAAATGTACTTGTACGTCTCTTGTCTGATGGCATACAAGGTGATTTTTAAACCAGCCATGAACAGTCGGGATCAAGGATGAGGTCCGATGAAAAGGCGCCAGTCGGCAGTCGGCAGTCGGCAGTCGGCAGTCGCAAAGTAAGGCAACAAGGGCAAGGGTCAAGGAGACGTCGGAAGATCACAGGACAAAGGCGGCCTCCCCTTGCCTGACACCGTGGCAACGGCAAGCCATACGCAGTGGCGACAGCAAGTCACGTCACCAGTGCCGTGACTGCAGCGAGTCGCCAGCAGTCGTCAGAGGGAGCGCGGTGCTTGGGCGTCTCAATCCCGGGCGAAGTGGTAGACCCAGCCTTCGTCCGGTGCCATCTCCTCCGGCAGGTCCACCAGAGCAGGCAGCGAGGTGACGGCCCCTTCGGCCGCATATTGCAGGGCCATCAGGGCGCAGAGCGCGGCATCATAGGGATCCGTTCCAGGGATGAGGATTGCTGGCAGGTGGGGTTGCAGCTCGGGCCGCACAGCAGAGGCTTTGCCCCCCATTTTGGCCAGGGCGGGATAGACCTCCAGCACCGCGCGCCCGGCAGCCCTCGCCCGTTTTGGCACCAGTTGCAGATCCCCGAGGCGCGGCAGCATGGAGAGGGCCAGGGTGGCGTTGTTGCCGAGCCTGTCGAAGGTGGCGGAGAGGGGCTTCTTGCCATAGTGCTGATAGAGCCAGCGCTCGCAATCCCGGTAGGCGTAAGGGTTGTCAATCTCCCGCTGGGGCACGGGAAAGCCGCTCCCCCACCCCGCCAGCAGATCGGCGAGGGCGCGGGGAAAGGCCAGGGGCGCATCGATGCCGAGAGCAAGGCGCGGGCAGGCCAGCACCTGCATCAGCGCCACCTCGTCTTGCAGGGCCGGGCGCAGCAGGGCATCCAGATCCGGCGCGACCCGGGAGCTCAGGCGAAACAGGGGGGAGATCCCGAGCCAGTGCAGACGCGACTCCCGGGCCTGCCAACCCACCACCGCCACCGCCTGGGCATTGCCCTGCCAGCCCCTCACGTCCCAGCCGATGCCGATGGCGTCCATGTGTTCCGTTGTCATGCCCCTGTTACCTCTGTGCAGCCTTGATGGAGCACAGGGTAATGGCTGCCCCTCCTAAAGCAAGGGCAAGTTGGTCCCTAGAAGGATTTCTTGAAGTTGATCAGGGGCAGAATGGGGAAGATGCCGTTCTCGGCGTAGTTGGCCAGGCCAATCTGCAAGCCGTCCAGGTGCTTGGTGGCATTGACGAATCCCAGCTGGAACGTGGTGCGTTCGGCATAGTTGACGAAGCCGACGTTGGCCAGGGCATTGCCCTGGGCGATGTTGACCGCCCCCCAGTTGAGCCCCTTCACATTGTTGGTCAGGTTGACGAAGCCCAGATTGAGGCCGGTATCCTGCCCTTCGTGCCAGTTGACGGCGTTGATGGCGACCCCGCCAAACTGATGGCGCACCCGGCTCGCGCCAAAGAACACACCAAGCTGCAGGCCGGTGAACTGATCCACGTCGGAGAGGGCGAACACCGGCAGATCGATCCCCTTCACCTGGCCGGTGCGGCCGTAGAGGAAGGAAGCCCTTGCCCCTTCCACCTGATTGGACGAGGGCAGGTTGACACCGGGCAGGGAGATCTGGACCGGCGTGCTGGCCTGGGCGACACCGGCGAGGGTCAGGGCACCACAGCCGAGCAGCAGGGCGAACGGTTTCATCGGGGATTCCTTGTGAAGAGGGTGTGGCTCAAGGGTACCAGCGCAGGCCCCGGGGAACGAGACCCCGCCCCCTGCCCTGCGTCACCTCTCGTCTGAACCCGGGGATGGCTCTCTCGGCGGATTGGAAAATTCAAACAGAAACTAACATTTATACCAAAGGTGGATTGGTTGCAGAATTCTCAAACGTGTGTTTGAACAGAGCAAACAACACGTAACACAGGGATGACGTGCTGTACCCGCAAGAAGGGTCGATTGACCCGCAAAAACAGTGTTCTGCCGAACCGGAGACCCATGATGAATATGGACGTGATCAAGAGCTTTACCGAGCAGATGCAAGGCTTTGCCGCTCCCCTCACCCGCTACAACCAGCTGCTGGCCAGCAACATCGAACAGCTGACCCGGTTGCAACTGGCGTCCGCCAATGCCTACGCCGAACTGGGGCTCAACCAGTTGCAGGCCGTCGGCAAGGTGCAGGATGCCCAGAGCCTGGCGGCCCTCGGCACCGTGCAGCTGGAGAGCGCCAGCCAGCTCTCCCGCCAGATGCTGGATGACATCCAGAAGCTCAGCACCCTCGGCCAGCAGTTCAAGGAAGAACTGGATGCCCTGACCGCAGATGGCATCAAGAAGAGCACGGGCAAGGCCTGATAACCCCTGGCTGCCCGTCTTGCGGGCAGCCACATCTCCCCACGACTCGACAGAACGGGCAAGTGCCCGCCCCGGGCGTGGGTGAAGGAGAACACATGAGCCAATCATCTTACGGCCCGCTGTTCGAGGCCCTGGCCCACTACAACGACAAGCTGCTGGCCATGGCCAGAGCCCAGACCGAGCGCACCGCCCAGGCCCTGCTGCAGACCAGTCTGGACGATCTGGGCCAGGTGCTGGAGCAGGGCAGCCAGCAGCCCTGGCAGCTGATCCAGTCCCAGATGAACTGGTGGCAGGATCAGCTCAAGCTGATGCAGCACACCCTGCTCAAGAGTGCAGGCCAGCCGAGCGAGCCGGTGATCACCCCGGATCGCAGCGATCGCCGCTTCAAGGCCGACGCCTGGAGCGAGCAACCCCTCTATGACTACCTCAAGCAATCCTATCTGCTGACCGCAAGACACCTGCTGGCGGCGGTGGATGCCCTGGAGGGCGTGCCCGAGAAGAGCCGGGAGCGACTGCGCTTTTTCACCCGCCAGTACGTCAACGCCATGGCTCCCAGCAACTTCCTGGCCACCAACCCGGAGCTGCTCAAGCTCACCCTGGAGTCCGACGGCCAGAATCTGGTGCGCGGCCTTGCGCTCCTGGCCGAAGATCTGGAGCGCAGCGCCGATCACCTCAACATCCGCCTGACCGACGAGTCCGCCTTCGAGCTCGGCCGGGATCTGGCGACCACCCCGGGCCGGGTAGTGCTGCGCACCGAGCTCTTTGAGCTCATCCAGTACAGCCCGACCACAGCGACGGTGGGCAAGACCCCGGTGCTGGTCGTGCCCCCCTTCATCAACAAGTACTACATCTTGACATCCTCCCCCACCTTAGCGCTTCGCGTCACAGGAGGGGAATTCCCATTACTGGGTGATAGCTGCTCGCGCAGTACCGGGTTCCTGCTTCATCGGGCGGCCTGATTGCACCACGCCTCCACAGGCTAAAACGGCGTGTCCCGCCGCTAAAATATTGCGAGCGCCGTTCACATCGGCGTTCGCCTCA
>NZ_JAGKRH010000180.1:0-753 GCF_017939245.1 Aeromonas sp. PrichA-15
GGTAATCCCCCCGAAAAACTGAGGTGCTCATAAGTAGAATTTTCCCGTACCTTGATACCCGGAGGTTCTACATGAAAACATCACGCTTCAGCGATGCCCAGATCATCGCCATTCTTAACCAGGCCGAGGCTGGCTCCCCCGTTCCAGAGCTCTGCCGCGAACATGGCATCAGCTCCGCCACCTTCTACAAGTGGCGCTCTAAATACGGCGGAATGGATGCCTCCCTCATGGCTCGCCTCAAAGAGCTGGAGGACGAGAACCGCCGCCTCAAGAAGATGTACGCCGAGGAGCGCCTCAAAGCCGAGATCATCGCTGAGGCCATGGCAAAAAAGTGGTGACGTCATCTGCCCGCCGGGAGATGGCAACCAGGGCCGTAGCGGATTACGCCATCTCCATCCGCCGGGCTTGCCAGGTGTTCAAGGTCAGTGAGGGCTGCTATCGCTATCAGCCGGTGCTGGCCGATGAAAATCAGGAGATTGCCGATTGGCTGCTGCGCCTCACCGCTAATCAGCGTAATTGGGGTTTTGGACTGTGCTTTCTGTACCTGCGTAACGTCAAAGGCTTTGGCTGGAACCACAAGCGGGTGTACCGGATTTATCGCGCCCTTGAACTTAATCTGAGGATAAAGCCGCGAAAACGGCTGGTACGGGCCAAACCGGAGCCGCTGGCGGTCCCTGAAAAACCCAATCACTGCTGGTCGATGGACTTCATGCATGACCAGCTCGGTGATGGCCGTTCGGTGCGGCTGTTTAA
>NZ_JAGKRH010000181.1:0-9533 GCF_017939245.1 Aeromonas sp. PrichA-15
TCACTGAAGGGAGAATCGATGAGAAAGAGGAGAAGTGAGTTGACCCAATCTGAACACTCGAGTTAGAAACGGGGTGACGTGAGCGCGTTAAGGATCAGGGTGTTCACGTTGGCCGGAATGGCTGTTCAACTTCGCCGGAATACGCAACGCGATGATGGCTCGCTACATGCCGCCACACTTCTACAACATGAACGAAGAGGACTACCCATGAACAAAATGATCCTGACCTCGGTGACTCTGGTTGCCATTGCAGGGGGAACCCTGATGATCCGCCTCATCGCCCGTGACAAGGCTCATGCCGAGGAGCTGGCCAAGGTATTGCGGATGCCGGGCGGGGCGACGCGTCATTGAGATCCCCCGGTCGGCACCCTGCATGACCAATAGATAAAGCAGCCAGAGACATCTGGTTAACTACCCCTGCGGGCCCTCCACCACGGAGCGGCCCGTTTTCATTTGTATCACTGGCTCAGGTCAATAGACCAAGCCCGTGTGACGCGAGCGAAAACAGCACTTTTTGCCGGTCACACGGGTTCCTTTCGGCCTTTTGACCCGCCGCGTCAGTGTACCTTGCCCTATTGACCAGGAGGAGACCATGGCACTGGTGGGATATGCACGTGTCAGCACTGTGGGGCAGAGCCTGGATGCCCAGCTTCAGGCACTGGCCGAGTGCAGCAAGATATTTCAGGAGAAGGTGAGCGGTGCAAAGGATGACCGCCCTCAGCTCGCGTTGATGCTGGATTTTGTTCGTGAGGGAGACGTGGTGATGGTGACCAAGCTGGATCGCTTGGCTCGCAACACTCGCCACCTGTTGGAGATCTCGGAGTACCTGCACGCTAAGCGGGTTTCTCTGAGGATTTTGAATCTGGGTATCGATACCTCGACACCGACCGGAAAACTGATGCTGACCATGATCGGTGCCATCGCCACGTTTGAGCGTGAGCTGATGCTGGAGCGTCAGGCAGAAGGGATTGAGCTGGCTAGGAGACGTGGGGTCTACAAGGGCCGCAAGCCGACAGCCATGGCGAAGGGGGATGAGGTGCAGGCGCTCGCAGCAAGAGGGCTCGCCAAGGCTGAAATCGCACGTCGAACGGGGATCAGTCTCTCCAGCGTTCAGCGGATCTTGCGTGGGCTGTCTGGCGAATGAGTGGTTTTGACAACAAGGATAACGACATGGAACAAGAGAAGACGAAACAAGATTCTGGCCGGTTCTTCGAGCAGCGGGAAACTGCATCGGCACAGGTCGCGGGCAAGTGGGCCCGTTATCGCGATTGGCTAAAGCAATCTGTGCGACTAGAACTTCCACCCAATTCAAGCGAGGTCAACAACAACCCTTATTTGCGGGGTGGGATCTGCAGTTATAACGCCTATCTCTCGGGCATGCTGAGGGCTCACCTGTGGGGGTTGTGGTTGACGGCACTTCTCGTACTCGCCTGGCAGTTTCTGCTGCCTCGCATGGGGTTAAGCATTAACTACAATGCAGGGCTATGGCTCATCATGGGCACCGTTGTAGTTGGTACTCTGCACTGGGCCATTCTGGTCTTTGTTGGCTACGAGAAGCGTCTCCAGGCTGCCGCACTCACAGACCCACTGAGCCGCATAATCGGTGTGGCTACTGTTGCGATGACTGCGACAGGATTCGTGATCGGATGGTTCATCAGCATTGAACGTTCTGCACACTTTGCAAGGATTTATGGACTATCCAATGATCTTGGCCTCGGCTATGACGTTGGACTCAAAACATCAGAGTTTCTGTCGGAGCTAGGCTATGACTCCTGGATATTGGCCAGCCAAGTCATGGTCTACATTGGCTTGGCTCTGCTCTTCCTGATTCCCAGTTACCGCAACAGCGATAACCTTGCAGAAGAGGCGAAAGAGGCGCTAGGGAAGGCACAGGGCTATCCTACCCCGATCCTGTTGGTGTTCCATTTGCTTCTGCTGTTTCCGGCAGTGGCGATTCTGGCCTAGTAGACTTGAAGGAGCTCACATCAGAGCTCCTTTTCTTTAGCAGGTATGCAAGGCATCAAGCCGGTAGCGGTGCTTGGCTCGGCAACCACGGCACCATGATTGTATCCTGGTTACACCAGCCATCCGTCTGAATCCGAATTCTCCTGCCCGATAGAACACATGAACGCCAGCCTGCTCTGAACAGTTCGGGCAGCTTTTGAGTTTCTGCCCGTTTTGATGGAACACAACTGAATGGTTGAGGGGCTGGCCACAAGAACACTGGTCGGTCATCGATGAACTCACTTCCGGCGGTTGTCGGTTTCTTTGGCTACTCCTTTGAAGGGCTCCCCACCTTGTTTCTGCTCGATAAACTTGCCGCTATCCGTATCGCGTTTCGTCCAGTTCCCATTAACCGGGTTCTGAACTTGGGTACGGTCGTTGACGGAACCTTGTCGATAGCCTTTGCCTGTGTTCGTAGCCATATGTCACCTCGGGTTTAAGTGAGACCCAAAGCTACCATTAGATTTCATTTTGCTCAATATTGGGTTGATTGTTGAGCTGCTGAGGGAGGGGATGGGGCCTGTAATGAGGTGCTTGCAGTGTACGGGAGAGGGCGGGTAAGATTGGCCTGTTTGTTACCAATTTAAGCATGTCCACTTGATGTGGATGACCGTACTTGCGGCGGATTCTCGCTTGTTGAGGTTTCAGAACACTGTGATGGCAATCTGTTCCATCCCCAAGTGCCTGATTTATTTGGGCTCGCATTGATAACCCGTCGACCTGGTCAGGACCGGAAGGTAGCAGCCAAGGCGGGGGACTCGAGTGCCGGGATGTGGCTGGTAGGGCCACCACCTGTTTCTGCCATTCAACAAGTTACAGCTAATACCCCCTTCAGACCTCTTGGTAATCCACTTCATGTGGATGAATCAGGAGTCTTCAAAGTGCATTTTCAGCTCTCTTCACATGCTATTTGCTCTACCGCAAGGTGAGCCTGTGCCCTATGGGCGTTCATCAGGCTTCAGACCGCGCCTGGCTCAAACTTCCTCTTGATCTTCAGCACTGCAAGCTCTTGCAGTACGCCATCTGACGCCTCCTTTTGTTGGCGCCGGCAGAGCAGGTGAGGCCATGCGCTTGATGCGACACCATGCCGGGGCCACGCGGCAACGCGAACCCCTCTGGTGGCGGGAGCCCGGGCAGGCTATCTTGCCGTTACTGGAGACGCCGGGAACCGGTTTCATACCGTGCGACTCTCCCGTTCTGTTTTATGGATGGTGAGGCCCCGTGCAGGGGCTGCTCTCGACTCACCAGAGACCAGGCTGACAGGCGTGGCATGAATGCAGACCCCGTCAGCCTCTTTTCGCGCCCCTGAGGGGCGCCGTTTTCTGTGGTTGCTCAAAGGAGCCCTGATGATTGGCATGATCGCATCTCTACTCAAACCGGGCCTGCCCGAACACCCGGACTCCTCGCAATATCATGGGGGCCGGTTCAACAATGCCGTGACACCCCAGGCGCGAAGTCTGTGGGAAGGGGCCAGGCTCTGGTGGGACTTTCTGTTCGCCAAGCCTGAGGGCACGGTGCCGGATCGCGCCATTCCGGTACAGGTCATGACCCGGGAGGGGCTCATCGCGGCGCCGGACAACAGCGTGTGGCGCCTCGGCCACTCCACTCTGCTGCTGAAGTTGCAGGGCACGTTCTGGCTGACGGATCCCGTGTTCAGCGAGCGGGCCTCGCCGGTGCAGTGGTTCGGCCCCAAGCGCTGGCATCAACCGCCCATCACCCTGGAGGCGCTGCCCCCCATCGAGGGGGTGATCCTCTCCCACGATCACTACGACCATCTCGATCACGGGGCCATACTGGCGCTGCAGGAGAAGGTCGACCACTTCATCACGCCCCTCGGGGTGGGGGCGCGCCTCATGGCCTGGGGGATTGCGAAGGAGAAGATCCGCGAACTGGACTGGTGGCAGCAGACCCGGGTGGGCGGTGTCACCCTGGTAGCGACCCCGGCCCAGCATTTCTCCGGCCGTGGCCTCGGGGACGGCAACCAGACCCTCTGGGCCTCCTGGGTCATTCGCGGCGAGGGGGTCAACCTCTTCTTCAGCGGTGACAGCGGCTACTTCGACGGTTTCAAGGAGATTGGCAGGCGCTACGGTCCGTTCGACGTGACCTTCCTCGAGACCGGGGCCTACGACAAGCGCTGGGAGCTGGTGCACATGCTCCCGGCGCAGACGGCGCAGGCGTTTCACGATCTCGGGGGGAAATGGCTCTATCCGGTGCACAACGGCACCTTCGATCTGGCCATGCACCGCTGGAACGACCCGCTTGAGCAGATTGCCCGACTGGCTGCCGAGCAACAGATCCCCCTGACCACGCCTGTCATGGGGGAGCCTCTGGAGGTGCTGAGCCCCCATGAGGGTAGCCCCTGGTGGCGCGATTGACCTGAGTGCCTTCCAAAGACGGTGTCACCCCTCAAAGGGGCGTGCGGGAGGTTGGGGCCGGGCCCTGTGAGCGCCCCCGCTGCCTCCCCATCCTCTGCGCCGGACCCGCGACGGCCAGGCGGGGAGGGCGCACGGGAGCGCCTTGCCGCGTTATCTTCTGCCACCAGAGTCTTGCTGATACCTCACTCGGGCTGGGCGGCAACCTGGCGCTTGAAGGGACCTGGCTTGTTGGCCTTGCGGTGTTCCGAAACCAGGATCAGCAGGCGCTGCAGGGCGATGAAGCTGAACAGCAGCAGGCCGATGATGATCTTGGTCCACCAGGAGCTGAGGGTGCCGTCGAAGTTGATGTAGGTCTGGATCAACCCCTGGATCAGCACCCCGAACAGGGAGCCGAAGACGGTGCCCACCCCGCCGCTCAGCAGGGTGCCGCCGATGACAACGGCGGCGATGGCATCGAGCTCGACCCCGACGGCGGCGAGCGGGTAGCCCGCCGAGGTATAGAGCGCGAACACGATGCCTGCCAGGGTCGCCAGGGTGGTGGAGAGCAGGTAGATGCGAATGGTGGTGTGGCGCACCGAGATCCCCATCAGGGCTGCCGAGGTGGCGTTGCCGCCGATGGCGTAAACGTTGTTGCCAAAGCGGGTGCGGTTGGCGAGCAGGATGCCGAAGACCACCACCGCCAGCATGATGAGGGCCAGCAGGCTCAGGCGACCGCCCCCCGGTATCTTCCACGACAGGCTCGACAGGTAGGTGAAGGTGGGGTGATCGATGGGCAGGGACTGCTCGGAGATGAGAAAACTGGCCCCCCGCAGGAAGAACATGCCCGCCAGGGTGATGATGAAGGCGGGGATCTTCAGGGTGTCGATCAGCCAGCCCATGAGGGCGCCAAAGCCTGCCCCGAGCACCAGCACCAGAGGGATGGCCAGCACGGGGCTGACGCCCAGCTTCCCGATGAGGGTTGCCAGCAGCACGCCGGTGAAGGCGATGACGGCCCCCACCGACAGATCGATGCCCCCCGAGAGGATGACGAAGGTCATGCCCACCGCCACTATTCCCAGAAACGCGTTGTCCGTCAGGATGTTGCAGATGATGCGGGTGGACATGAAGGCTGGGAAGGAGGCCAGGCAGAGCAGATAGCCCAGCACGAAGACCATGATGGTCACCATCAGGGGGAGGTTGCGTTTAAACATGGCGAGTCCCTCGCTGGAAGAGGTGGTTGAGGGCCGGTGACTGCATGACCAGCACCGCCAGCACCACCAGGGCCTTGACGATCTGGTTCCACTGGGGCTGGTAGCCGGAGAGCAGGATCCCGGTGTTCACCCCCTGGATGATCAGTATGCCGATCAGGGAGAGGGCGAGGTTGAAGCGCCCCCCCATCAGGGAGGTGCCCCCTATCACCACCGCCAGAATGGCGTCCATCTCGAGCCAGAGTCCGGCGTTGTTGGCATCGGCACCCCGGATGTCGGCGGCGACTATCATGCCGGCGACGGCGGCCATCATGCCGCTCAGCAGGTAGGTGGCGATCACCACCATGGGGGTGTTGAGCCCGGCGTTCTTGGCGGCCTTGATGTTGATCCCCACCGCTTCGATGAAGAGGCCGAGGGCGGTGCGCTTGGTCAGCAGCCAGAGCAGCAGCGCCATGCCCAGGGTGATGATGACCGGGGTGGGCAGATAGAAGAGGGAGCCGCTGCCGATCCAGGCGAGTGCGTCGTTGTTGAAGGTGATGATCTGCCCCTCGGTGATGAGCTGGGCGATGCCCCGGCCCGCCACCATGAGGATCAGGGTGGCGACGATGGGCTGGATCTTGAACACCGCCACCAGCAGGCCGTTCCACAGGCCGCACAGAAGGCCCACCCCGATGACAGCGGCGAAGATGACCGGCAGGCTGTGACCGCCGGTGGCCAGGCTGGCCATGGTGGCCCCGCTGATGGCCATGACGGCTCCCACCGACAGGTCGATGCCGCCGGTGGCGATCACCAGCGTCATGCCGAGGGAGAGCAGGGCCACCGGGGCACAGCGGTTGAGGATGTCGATGAGGCTGCCAAACAGCCGCCCATCCTGGGTGTGGATGGCGAAGAAGTTGTCGGCGACCAGGGCATTGATGAGCAGCACGCACAGCAGGGCGGCGCACTGGGCCGAGCCCGTGGGCCACTCCCTGCGGGCGCGCGACCCCTTGGCGAGGGGGAGAATGGATGACGTCATATCAGGCCTCACATGCAATGGCGTTCATGATGGCAGGGACGCTCAGGGCGTCCGTCGCAAGCTCTGCCACCTGTTTTCTGTCACGAAGGACGATCACCCGATCGGCATAGCCCACCAGCTCCTCGAGCTCGGAGGAGATGACCAGCAGGGCCAGCCCGTTGGCGCAGAGGGATTCGATGAGGCGGATGATCTCGGCGTGGGCCCCCACGTCGATGCCCCGGGTAGGCTCGTCCAGGATCAGGAACTGGGGTTTGGTGAGCAGCCAGCGGGCGAGCAGCACCTTTTGCTGGTTGCCCCCGGAGAGAAACTGGATGGGCTGCTCTGGTCCCGGGGTCTTGATGGCCAACTGCTCGATGAGGCGGGCGGTGATCTCGTCCTGCTCCTTGCGAGACAGGGGATGCAACCAGCCCCGCTGGGCTTGCAGGGCCAGCACCATGTTCTCCCGCACCGAGGCCGAGGCGATGATGCCGGCGCTCTTGCGATCCTCCGGGCAGAAACCAAAGCCGTTGGCGGCCGCCTGGCGTGCAGAGCGGATGGTCACCGGCTTGTCCCGCACCCGGCACTCGCCGCTATCGCTCGGGACTATGCCGAACATCAGCTCGGCGGTCTCGGTACGACCGGACCCGAGCAGGCCGGCGAGGCCCACTATCTCCCCGGGCATGACGTCGAGACTGAAAGGGGTGATGACTCCCCGCTTGCCATAGTCCCTGAACGACACCATGGGCTGGTTGCTGCGCAGTGTTTTGCCCGCCCGCTTGAGGGCATTGTCGTCCAGCTCGCGTCCCAGCATCATCTTGACCAGCTCCAGTTGTGGCAGTGCCTGGGTGTCGCGGGTGCCGACCAGCTCGCCGTTGCGCAGCACTGTGATGCGATCGCTGATGGCGTAGACCTGATCGAGAAAATGGGTGATGAAGATGAGGCTCACCCCCTGATCCCGCAGGCGCGTCATCAGGGAGAAGAGCATCTGGACTTCGCTGGCATCCAGGCTCGCGGTGGGCTCGTCCAGGATCAGGATCCTGGCGGAGAGTGACACCGCCCGGGCGATGGCCACGATCTGCTGCATGGCGACCGAGTAGTGGTCGAGGGGCAGGGTGACATCCATCTCGAAGCCGTGGCTGGCCATGATGGCGCTGGCCTGCCGGGTCATGGCGCCCCGGTCGATGAAGCCGAAACGGCGTGGCTCGTGGCCGATGAAGAGGTTGTCCGCCACCGACATGTTCGGCAGCAGGTTGACCTCCTGATAGACGGTGCCTATCACCAGACGCTGGGCATGGGCGGTGTCCGTCGGGGAGATGGGGACGCCATCGAGTTCGATACGGCCAGCGTCTCGCTGATAGACACCGGTGAGGGTCTTGATCAACGTGGACTTGCCGGCCCCGTTCTCGCCGAGCAGCGCCATGATCTCTCCCCGGCGCAGGGAGAAGTCCACCTGATGCAGGGCTCGTACTCCGGGAAACGCCTTGCATATTCCGCGGGCATTCAATACGACATCGTGAGTGTTCTCTGACATGAACATTGGCTCTCCGATATAGCGCGCCATACAAGTTCAATCACTTATATGGCGCGCTATGTGACAGTCTGGCGGGGGAGCGGGATTAATAACCCATGTCTTTTTTCAGCTCGAGCTGCGCCTCGGCACTCCCGGGCTCAAACAGTTTGGACTCCGTCTTGATATGTTTGGGGGGCAGGGTGCCATCTTTCTTATAGGCCAGCAGGGCATCGAAGGCCGGTCCCGCCATATTCGGCGTGAGCTCCACCGAGGCATTGGCTTCGCCTGCGATCATCGCCTTGAAAATATCCGGCACGCCATCGATGGAGATGATCTTGATATCCTTGCCCGGTTTCAGCCCGGCCTCTTTAATGGCCTGGATGGCGCCGATGGCCATGTCATCGTTATGGGCGTAGACGGCGCAAATATTCTTGCCGCTATTTTCCGCCTTGATGAAGCTCTCCATCACCTCCTTGCCCTTGCTGCGGGTGAAGTCGCCGGACTGCGTGCGGATGATCTTGATGGTGGGCACGGCCGAGACGGTGTCGAGGAAGCCCTTCTTGCGATCCAGCGCCACGCTGGCACCCACCGTGCCCTGCAATTCCACCACGTTGCACGGTTTGCCATCCTGCTGCTTGATGAGCCACTGGGCTGCCACTTCCCCTTCGTGGACGCTGTCGGCGGCGACCCCGGTCATGAAGAGACCGTCATCTTTTACCGTGATATTGCGATCCAGCAGGAAGACCGGGATCTCGGCCTCTTTCGCCTCCTGCAATACTGGCTCCCAACCAGTCTGTACCACGGGGGCAATAAAGATGGCATCCACCCCCTGGGCAATAAAGGAGCGAATGGCCTTGATCTGGTTCTCCTGTTTCTGCTGGGCATCGGCAATTTTCAGGATGATGCCGCGTTTTTGGGCTTCGCTCTTGGCGACCGATGTTTCTGCAGCTCGCCACCCGGATTCAGAACCAATTTGCGAGAAGCCCACGGTCATCTCTGCAGAATATGCAGTGGCCGAGAGAATAAGGGTGCTGATAATGCTCGCCAGTTTCACTTTTTTATACATATGACACTCCTTTGTGATGCATGGTGAAATAAACCGGAACACGTCAGGTTTTTATTGTACGGGTCAAGGTTATAGGCTCATGAATTAAACGGCGGGAGGTGGCTCACAGAAAATTTTTAGCAGCACGATGCTTCATACAAACAGCAGAAGAGTTCATATATCGAGCCCTGCCTGTATTGATTTTTATGCATATTTATTTAATTAGGCAACCATTGTGTCCAGAGTGCCACCTGCTTTTTGCCCCCGGTATCGGCAGGGCGGGATCGCACTTTGTTAATGAAATTTGAACAGGCAGATCGTCTGTGATCTAATCGCGTCTCCATGCAGGAGGCACGCGCTATGACGTTGATTGAACACCTTACCCTTGTCGAAGAAACTCGCTCTGAGATCAATCGTA
>NZ_JAGKRH010000182.1:0-486 GCF_017939245.1 Aeromonas sp. PrichA-15
CGAAGAAAACAGACATAAACATGACTGCTTATGTCTGCATTCTTGAGCTGCGAAGAGAAGTGGCGTCCCCTAGGGGATTCGAACCCCTGTTACCGCCGTGAAAGGGCGGTGTCCTAGGCCTCTAGACGAAGGGGACGAAAATCATGTTTTGCGAAGGTCACTTCGCAATGATTTTCGTAAAGGCGACGCCGAGCCTGCGAGGCTAGCGGCCTTTAGCGCTGTTCGTTGTTATCGCTAACTCTGAATTGGGTAACGACTTTCGTCATTATTCACATCCCAACCCAACGAACGGGCTTCTCTCATCTGGTCTTTCGACCAAACAAGCACTGACACGCCAAGGTGCATCAGGTCTTTGCTCTAACTACTTTGAATCAAGGCAATCTGTGTGAACACTCAACAACTTCGTCATCATTAAGGTAAGGAGGTGATCCAACCCCAGGTTCCCCTAGGGTTACCTTGTTACGACTTCACCCCAGTCATGAATCA
>NZ_JAGKRH010000183.1:0-7317 GCF_017939245.1 Aeromonas sp. PrichA-15
AGTTGGACAAACAGGCAGAGCAGTTCAAGTTACCCGCCCGCCGAGAACGAAGTTACCCAAGGTGCATCAAAGCCAAACCACAGAAGTATGCGACGAGAAAACCTAGTAAAAACAATGCCAGTCAGGCTTAACTGACTGGCATTAGGCCAGTGGGCCTCCCTCTTTCGTTTGCCGCCTCGTCAGCGTTTGCCGCCTCGTCAGCGTTTGCGCCAGACGGTGAGCTGAGCCACCGTGTGCTGGTACTTGCGGGCGGTCTCGCGGATGACGAAGGGGACGTCCCTCGGGGGCATGTGCTCCTCGAACTCCTCCGCCAGCAGCCGTTGCAGCGCCTGATAGGTGCCGAGGGCCTCGCCGTTTTCCCGGATGCCGCCGAGCCAGTTGGCCTTGGGGGTGTAGTCGGTCAGCCAGGTGTAGGGGCTGGTGAGCACCAGCAGGCCGCCGCTGCGAAGGCGCGGAGCAATGTCCCGCAGGAAGCGGGCGGGCTCCCGCAGTCGGTCGATGAGGTTGGAGGCGAGCACCAGATCGTAGTCGCCGTACTTGGGCTTGAGGTTGCAGGCATCCCCCTGGCTGAAGTGGACCCGCTCGCTCTGCTCGCGACCGAGCTCGTGGCGGGAGAGGCGCGCCTCGCAATATTCCACCAGATCCCCTTCCACCGGCACCGCATAGCGGAAGCTGTCCTGTCTTGCCAGGGTCAGGGCCACGTCGATGAAGCGGGCCGAGTAGTCCACCCCGTCCACGTGGGCGAAGCGGCGAGCCAGTTCGAAGCTGGCGCGGCCGGTGGCGCAGCCGATATCCAGCGCCCGCTCATGGCGGCCGCAGAGCTCGCTGGCAAGACCGGCCAGAGCCTCGGCGTAGTTGGCGACCCCGAAGTGGCTCGGGCCGTACTGGAAGTCGAGGTACTGAGCGACGAGCGTGTCGGTTTCATAAGGGTTCACGATGACGGGCTCCTGATAGCGTGAGACCAGGTAGCGGAAGCCCGCGTGCTGGAAGAAGTGGCGACGGAAGGCGTAGCGGGAGGACTTGAGCGCCTCGTTGCCGGTGCTGATCCAGCTCCCGCCCTTGATGAGGGTGTGCTTGCCGTCGAAGGTGGGGGTGGAGAAGTCGTCGTAGAGGGGGTGCACCTTGAACCCCTCGAAGCCGTCGATGGCGGTGCTGGTCCACTGCCAGACGTTGCCCACCAGATCGAAGAAGCTGCCCTGGGGGCAGGCATCCACCGGGCAGGAGGAGGCGAAGCGGGCCAGGTTGATGTTGCCGGGGGCCTCCATCCAGTCCGGCTGATCGCCGGCCAGTTGCTCCCGCAGCAGCATCCACTCCCCCTCGCTTGGCAACTGGACGGGCAGGCCGGTCTGATCCGCCTTCCAGCGGCAGAAGGCGGCGGCCTCCAGCTGGTTCACCTCCACCGGCCAGTCCCAGGGCATGGGGACCTGCTCGGTCATCAGCCGCAGTTGCAACTGCTCGGGTTCATTGGGATCGCCGACCCAGAAGGTGGGCATGCGGGCGTTGGCATACTGGCGCCAGCCCCGGCCCTCGTCGTCCCACCAGGCGGGCGCTTCATATCCGCCCGCCTGCACGAAGGCCAGGTATTCGGCGTTGCTCACCAGCATGCGGCTGGCCTGGAAGGGGGCCAGCTCGATGTGGCGCTCGCCGTATTCGTTGTCCCAGCCGTAGGTGGCATCCTGCTTGCCGAGGCGCACCTGGCCGCCGGCCACCGGCAGCAGGGTGTTGACGGGGACGGCGGCGAGATCGTGGCGCGCCTCGGGGCAGACCGGCCACTGGGGCTGGCTGCGCACCCAGGCCAGGGGCAGCTGGCGGATCAGCACACTGGAGGTCTCGAGGTGAATGCGCTCGTGCTCTATGCCCATCAGGATGACCCAGGCTGGGCTTTGCCAATGGATGGGCAGCTCAATCGGCATTCGCTCGATGAAATCACACACCAGGGCGCGCACCCGGCCGCGGTAGGCGCGCAGTTCGGCCACCGTGGGCCAGTCGTAGTGGGTTTCGTCCAGATCGTCCCAGCTCATCTCGTCCACCCCGATGGCGACCAGGGCCTCGATGCGGGGGTCGATGCGACCCTCGATGAGACGGGCCGCCAGCAGCTTGTTGACGAAGAAGGCGGCGGTATGGCCGTAGTAGAAGATGAGCGGGTGGCGCAGGGGGATCGCCTTGTTGAACCAGGCCCGCTCGTCGGCCAGGCAGTCGAACAGCGAGTCGTAGAGATCGAAGGTCTGGCAGAAGTAGGCGAGCAGCTCGCGGCGCTTGTGGTCGGGATCGTCGCCGGTCAGCAGCGGGGTGCGGGTGGGGGCAGGCAGGCCCGGATGGACGAATGAGTGGCTGGCTTGGGTCACGCTCTGACTCCTTGTTGATTCTGGCGGGTGAAGCAGCGATGGAGTGCTCTATACGCACCAGGTATCACTATTGGCTCAACGAACCGGGGCGGCAACCAAAAAAATGGGTCAACACCCCCCTTCGGGTGTGGTCAGATTGACCAGATTGTGGTCTGAATGACTCTTTGTTATGGACCCTTCGAGCCTCTAAATATTGAAATGGATAGATAAATCATGATGTTAGCTATATGGCACAGGGTTTGCTGATTGCCACTCACCTGCCGCGCCGTGCGGCAAAGAGGAAACGAGGAGTAGCGGGATGAAATGGATGCTGGGAGTGGTGCTGGCCCTGGGACTGACCGGATGCAGCTGGCAGGATGACGTCAAGGTGCGCGGGGAGGGGGCCGTGGTGGAGCAGCAGCATCCCCTGGGGCATGAGGTGACCCGGGTGCTGGCGGGCGTGCCCGCCAACCTGTACCTGGTGGCCGGAGAGAGCCACACCCTCAGGGTCAAGGGGGAGGCCAACCTGCTGCCCTATCTGGTGCTCACCGAGAAGGGGGAGAGGCTGGAGATCGAGGTCAAGGATGGCTACCGGCTCGACCCCACCCAGCCGCTGGAGATCACCATCACCCTGCCGACGCTGCACGAGTTGGCACTGGCGGGGGTTGGCAACGGCGCCTTGCGCGACTTCAAGGGGGATGATCTGGTGCTCTCCCTGGCGGGCACGGGGGACATCGTCGCCAGCGGGCTGACGCTGGATCGGCTGGAGGGCAACATCGCCGGGCTGGGCAACCTGGATCTGGGGCAGGGCTCCGCCCGGGTGATGGCGCTGAACATCGCCGGCGCCGGTGGCGTCAAGGGGGCCGGGATCGCCAGCGAGGAGGTCGAGGTGAGCATCGCCGGCAGTGGCGAGGTCGAGGTGCGTGCCCGGTCGCGGCTCAAGATAGAGATCGCCGGAGCCGGTGCGGTCAACTACTGGGGCAGCCCAGCGCTGACCAGCGAGATCGCGGGCTCGGGTCAGGTGAGCCGGTTGGGGAGCTGATCCCATCACCGCAACAATGAAAAAGGCCCCTCGGGGCCTTTTTTGCAGGATACGACACTGTTGAGCGACGCCTCACTCGAGGGGGAGTGCGAGGCCCAGATCGGCGTTCAGGCGCATCAGCAGCCACTGCATGCCGGCGAGGTGCTGGTGGTCATGGCTGACGAGCAGGCGCACCAGACCGTCCAGGGTCACCTCCCCATAGCCGCCATAGCGGGCGCGGCGCTGCCAGGCGTCGGACGGTACCGTCTTCAGCCATTCGACGGTCTGCAGGCGGGCGGTGCGAAACCGGTCGAGCTGCGTGGCGGTATCCTGCCGGGGGTAATCATGGTCCAGCGCCAGCTGATAGCCATCGAGGGAGGCGAGTTCCGGCCGGCTCTCCGCCAGGGTGCGACGAAACCGCACCTGATAGCCATCGAGGGAGGCGAGTTCCGGCCGGCTCTCCGCCAGGGTGCGACGAAACCGCACCTGATAGCCCAGCACCTCGATGTCCAGCAGGTGGCAGAGGTGCCCCCTGGCACTGAAACGCTCGGAGGGGATCCCGGCCCAGTTGGCGGGTTCCCAGTCCAGACGGTCGGTGGGGACCTGTGCCAGCAGCCGCTCGAACTGATCAGGCATGGCCAGCAATGTGGTGAAGAGAGGCATCCTTGTCTCCTGTTTCCGGGTGAATGGCCGCCCGCTGACGGGGCGGCCACGAGCGGATCAGCCTCAGGCCGGTTCGCCCAGGTGGTTGGCGTGAAAGCGCAGGTGTGCCTCGATGAAGCTCGCCACGAAGTAATAGCTGTGGTCGTAGCCGGCATGGCGGTTGAGCGTCAGGGGCCACGCCCGGGTGGCGGCCACTTCGGCCAGGGTGTCGATGCCGAGCTGTTCGGTCAGGAAGGGGTCGTCCAGCCCCACGTCTACCAGGGTCGGCAGAGGCGGGCTGTCGTGATGGCGCAGCAGCTGGCAGGCATCCCACTCCTGCCACAGCAAGGGGTTGTTGCCGAGGTAGGCGCCGAGGGCCTTCTGGCCCCAGGGGCAGCGGCTCGGGTGGCTGATGGGGCTGAAGGCCGACACCGAACGGTAGCGACCGGGCTCGCGCAGGGCGGCGATGAGGGCCCCGTGGCCCCCCATGGAGTGGCCGCTGATGGCGCGCCTCGTCGAGACCGGGAAGTGGGTCTCGATGAGATCGGGCAGCTCCCGGGTGACGTAGTCGTACATCTGGTAGTGGTCGCGCCAGGGATGCTGGGTGGCGTTGACGTAGAAACCCGCCCCCATGCCGAGGTCATAGCCGGGATCGTCCGCCACCCCTTCACCGCGGGGGCTGGTGTCCGGCGCCACCAGAGCGATGCCGAGCTCGGCGGCGATGCGCTGGGCCCCGGCTTTTTGCATGAAGTTCTCGTCGGTGCAGGTGAGACCGGAGAGCCAGTAGAGCACCGGCACTTTCTGGCCGGTGAGGGCCTGGGGCGGCAGGTAGATGGCGAAGCGCATCTCGCACCCCAGCACATTGGAGCGGTGGCGATACTGCTTGTGCCAGCCGCCGAAGCTCTTGTTGCTGCTGATGATGTCCAGATTCATGTAAGGACTCCTTGCCCCGCCCATGTATCGATGGGCGGGGCGCTTATGGGATCAGTAGTGGATGACGGTGCGGATGCTCTTGCCTTCGTGCATCAGATCGAACGCCTCGTTGATCTGCTCGAGCGGCATGGTGTGGGTGATGAAGTCGTCCAGCTTGAACTCACCCTGCATGTAGCGCTGCACGTAGCTCGGCAGCTCGCTGCGACCGCGCACGCCGCCGAAGGCGCTGCCGCGCCACACCCGGCCGGTGACCAGCTGGAACGGACGGGTGCTGATCTCCTGGCCCGCACCGGCCACACCGATGATGACGGATTCGCCCCAGCCCTTGTGGCAGCACTCCAGCGCCGCGCGCATCACCTTGACGTTGCCGATGCACTCGAAGGAGAAGTCGACGCCGCCATCGGTCATCTCGACGATCACCTCCTGGATGGGCTTGTCGAACGTGTTCGGGTTGATGCAGTCGGTGGCGCCCAGCTTGCGGGCCAGCTCGAACTTGCTCTCGTTGATGTCGATGGCGATGATGCGGCCGGCCTTGGCCAGGCGCGCGCCTATGATGGCGGAGAGGCCGATCCCCCCCAGCCCGAAGATGGCGACGCTCTCACCCTCCTTGACCTTGGCGGTGTTCATCACGGCGCCGATGCCGGTGGTGACGCCGCAGCCCAGCAGGCAGACCTCTTCCAGGGGGGCGGCCGGGTCCACCTTGGCGATGGAGATCTCCGGCAGCACAGTGTATTCGCTGAAGGTGGAGGTGCCCATGTAGTGATAGATGGGCTGGCCGTCCTTGGAGAAGCGGGTGGTGCCGTCCGGCATCAGCCCCTTGCCCTGGGTGGCACGGATCTTCTGGCACAGGTTGGTCTTGCCGGACTTGCAGAACTTGCACTCGCCGCACTCGGGGGTGTAGAGCGGGATCACGTGATCGCCCACCTTGACGCTGGTGACGCCCTCGCCGACGGATTCGACGATGCCGCCACCCTCGTGGCCCAGGATGCAGGGGAAGACCCCTTCCGGATCTTCGCCGGACAGGGTGAAGGCATCGGTGTGGCAGACGCCGGTCGCGACGATCCGCACCCGCACTTCACCGGCCTGGGGCGGCATGACCTCGACCTCTTCGATGGAGAGGGGCTGGCCCGGTCCCCAGGCGATGGCGGCCTTACACTTGATGCTTTGAACCTGTGCCATGAATGACGTCCTCGTAGTGGTTGGATGAACGGAAATGAGTTCGGAGATCCAGTGTAGTTTCCCGCCGATTTGGTGATAATAAGGTGAAATCTGAAATCACTTTTACGCATGGGTAATAATGTTCGGCTGGGAAGGGGTCTGTGAATTTGTCAGCGTGGCGGAGCAGGGGGGCTTTACCCCGGCCGCGCGCAAGCTGGGGGTCTCGGTGGCCCAGGTGAGCCGCCAGGTGGCGCAGCTGGAGGACAGGCTGCAGGCCAAGTTGCTGCTGCGCACCACCCGCCAGGTGCGGCTCACCGAGCTCGGGGAGATCTATTTTCGCCACTGCCGCCAGCTGCTCGACAACCTCTACGAGGCGGAGCTGGCGGTGGGGCGCCATCAGGCGGTGCCGCAAGGATCCTTGCGCATCACGGCCCCCGTCTCCTACGGCGAGAGCCGCATCGCCCCCCTGGTGAACGACTTCATGGTGCGCTTCCCCCAGCTGGAGGTGACCCTCAACCTCACCAATCAGCTGCTGGACCTGGTGCACGAGGGGTTCGATCTGGCGATCCGCCTCGGTCACCTCAAGGACTCCAGCCTAGTGGCGCGCAAGCTGGCGCAGCGGGTGCCCTATGTGTGCGCCTCCCCGGCCTACACCGCCCGCCATGGCATGCCCAACAGCCTCTCCGAACTTGCCCGTCACACTTGTCTGGTGGGCAACAGCGACGAGTGGCACTTCACCCTGAACGACAAGCCCCACAGCGTGCGGGTCCACGGCCTGCTGCAGTGCAACAGCGGTCACGCCCTGCTGGATGCGGCCCTCAAGGGGATCGGCATCATCCAGCTGCCGGACTACTACGTCAGCGACCACCTGGCCCGGGGGGAGCTTATCGAGCTGCTGCCGGAGCTGCGGGCGCCGGCGGAGGGGATCTGGGCTCTCTATCCCCACAACCGCCACCTCTCCCCCAAGGTGCGGCTGCTGGTGGACTATCTGGCCGAGCGCCTCAGTGATCCCCACCAACCCGCCCTGGTACGGCCCATCGGCTGATAGGGGCGATACAGGTATAAGAAAGAGGCTTGAATGGGTTGGTAGAATACTAAATAGCTGTTCCGAATAGTAGATCACCGGAGGAAGGGAACTCAGTCCAGTTTGTGCGATCTGATTAGTCGCTAAACAAAACAAGCCACACCCAAAGGACTGAGTTGATGCCTATCCTACCACCTCTGCCACGACCACAACGG
>NZ_JAGKRH010000184.1:0-293 GCF_017939245.1 Aeromonas sp. PrichA-15
CCCTGCACAAGGGACACCGCTATGCCACCGTGATCATGGATGCCGAGCGAACCCGCGTCCTGTGGGTGGGGCACGGCAACAGCCGGGCCGCTATCCGTCCCTTCTTCGAGCAGCTCGGCGAGCGATGCCAGCAGATTGAGGCGGTGACGATGGACATGAACACGGCGTTCGACCTGGAGGTGAAGCAACACTGCCCGCAGGCGGAGGTGGTCTACGACCTGTTCCACGTGGTGGCTCGCTATGGCCGAGAGGTGGTGGACCGGGTGCGAGTGGAGCAGGCGAATGCACTGAAA
>NZ_JAGKRH010000185.1:0-2063 GCF_017939245.1 Aeromonas sp. PrichA-15
GAATATAAGCAGGCATGGCGAGGCGGTCAGGTGTTGGCGATAAACCCGGCCTACACGAGCCAGCAGTGCGCCTGTTGTGGGCATACTGCGAAGGATAACCGCCAGACGCAAAGCCAGTTTAAATGCGCTGCGTGTGGTTATGAGGCAAACGCCGATGTGAACGGCGCTCGCAATATTTTAGCGGCGGGACACGCCGTTTTAGCCTGTGGAGGCGTGGTGCAATCAGGCCGCCCGATGAAGCAGGAACCCGGTACTGCGCGAGCAGCTATCACCCAGTAATGGGAATCCCCCTCCTGTGACGCGAAGCGCTAAGGTGGGGGAGGATGTCAAGCTCGCACCCCTGATAGGGATTGATGGAGCGACTGAAGGGAAGATCCGGCGAATCGTTGTAGCTGATGATGCTGCGGGCGCTGATCTCCGTCACCTCGGTGCGGGGAGCGCTGGCGGCAAATGCCGCGTCCCAGTCGCTCTGACTCCAGCCGTCGTCAACGGTTTCTATTTGCGGGCCGCTGAAGCGGTGCTCGACATTGTGGTTCGCGCCTCGTCCTGCCATCACATCACCAATGCACTGTTTATATATACAGTTATTTTGCTGTGTCGCCCGTCAAACTGCAAGTTCGCAAAGAGCGACCCCATGAAAGAGGGTGAACCCAGGTGATCTCCTGCTTGATCTGTTGCTACATTTCGTTTACATAGACGAAATGCGAACCAGATCACGGAAAATGTCATGCAACCTACTATCGCCCGCTGGCTCTTCATCGCCCTCATTGCGCTGGTCATCTGGCGTCTGATCCCGCTCTCCACTGAGCAGGAGCTGGCGGCGGCCAACCGCGCCTGGCGGACAGGGCACTTTGATGAGGCGACCCGGATCTGGACGCCGCTGGCGGAGCAGGGCCAGCCACGGGCACAGGCGCTGATGGGTTGGAGCCATGAAGTGGGGCAGGGGAGCGAGCAGGATATGGATCGCGCCATCCGACTCTATCGTCAGGCTGCGCAGGCGGGGGACGCTTTCGGCCAGTATCGGCTGGGAGAGGTCTATCTGCGCGGGGCCGGGGTGAAGCGGGATCTGCACGAGGCGTTTCGCTGGATGGAGCTGGCAGCCAGGAACGGTGATGTGCCCGCCATGCTGAAGGTGGGCATCCTGCAACTGATGGGGGTCAACGGGCGGGTTGAACTGGCCGAGGCGAAGCAGTGGCTCTATCAGGCCTCGCAAAAGGGCAACAAGATGGCACTCCAGGTGTTGCAGGAGATGGCGCTGGCCGAGGAGGGGCGCAGCGCCTTCGATTTCAATGGCCACTCTTTTCTGAACGCCGGTTAGGGATCAACGGCTGGCGGTGACTTTGCCGGGCGTCACGTCGGTGACATAGAGGGTACTGCGCTCGGCACTGTGGACGATGCTGCATACCTCCCGCTTGCTGCCATCTTAAATGCGAAAGGGGACTCCCTCCGACGTAGGTGGGAGGGGAATTTCGCCGGGGCGTCAGCCCCGCTGGTTTTGAATGTATTGCTTGATCACCTCTAACGGCGCACCGCCGCAAGAGCCCACAAAGTAAGAGCATGACCAGAGTACGGGTTTGCTGTAAGCACCCCTCAAGTCCAGAAATTCATTACGCAGTCGCCTTGATGTGACCGCCTTTAACGAGTTCACCAGCACCGATAGCTGCACTGTTGGGCCGTACTCTATCAGCATGTGAACATGATCAGCCTCTCCGTCACACTCTTTCAGTTCCGCGCCAAAATCTCTGCAAATCTCTACCGCACACTGACCGAATGAAGCGTGATGCAGCTCCCCCAATGTCGGCTTTCGATACTTGGTGATAAACACCAAATGTACGTGCAAAATGTAGGCTGCATGGCGTGATTTATTAATTTTAGTGAATTGCATTCTTTCACTCAATCGGGCACCATAGATATGGTGATAATGCTACACACTGAGCGCTAAATGCAAATTCTGAAAGCCTACAAATTCCGACTCGAACCGACCGAACAACAAGCGCAACGCCTGCGCCAGTTGGGCGGTTGTGCTCGTTATGTCTGGAATCACGGGCTGGCAGAAACCAAAC
>NZ_JAGKRH010000186.1:0-3936 GCF_017939245.1 Aeromonas sp. PrichA-15
GGAGGTTGGCGGAGTTGCGGGGCTGCATAGGCGTCATGTTCATAGAAAAACGCCCCAGGCCATCGAGACCCAGGGCGGTGAAGATATCAAAGACCCGTTTTCCGGTAAATCGCAATGCGGCTCCGCTTAAGTGAACAGCATTGCGCTCATCTGAGCGGGCCTTTCGAATTTGGCTCCTCCTACTGGACTTGAACCAGTGACATACGGATTAACAGTCCGCCGTTCTACCGACTGAACTAAGGAGGAATAGTTGGTGCCCAGAGACGGAATCGAACCGCCGACACGGGGATTTTCAATCCCCTGCTCTACCGACTGAGCTATCTGGGCAACGGCGCGCATTAAACCCTTTCTGGACTGAGGTGTCAACCACAGGCCGCAGATTGATGTACCGTTCGCTCGATATCCGAGCAATCTTCCCGTGATTGGACCGGTTTCCCCGTTTTAACCATGAAAAGAGGGGGGCCTGTGGGACAGGGGGGGGCCGACGGCCAGCAGAACATCATGAAGGGGGGCGAGCTGCCTGACGTGCCGAGGGCTGCCCGCTGGCGCCAAGCCGGGAGAGGCGCCAGTTATCTTGGCCCATCGATTGAGCCTGCCGCGCTCTGCGGGTATGCTTTGCCGCACTCATCCCCTGGCCATGGTCCGGGCCGACGCGGCTGGCAGGGGTGACATCCATCCAACATCGCCTGGGGTTTATATGAATACCAATATGCAAGAGTGGCGCGAAGAGACCGCCGCCATCGTCAACGAGCTGCTGGCCGATGGCAGCAACCCGGATCTGGATTACGAGATTGAGCACCACTTTGCCTGCCAGAAGTTCGATCTGCTGGAGAAGGCGGCGGTCGATCTGTTCAAGGCCGGTTTCGAAGTGACCGACGCCGAGGAGATGGAGCTGGACGACGGCGCTACCATCTTCTGCTTCGACGCCATGGTGGAGTGCAAGCTGGATATCGACACCATCGTCGCCGACATCGAGAAGATGCTGCCCATCCTCGAGAAATACGGGGTGGACTACGACGGCTGGGGCACCTACTTCCAGGAGTAAGTGCCCCAGATCATGCACGCTTTGCAAAAACAACAAGGCCACCCTCGGGTGGCCTTGTTGTTGCTGGCTTACTGCTCCGGCAGCTGGTAGCTGCGGGCAAAGTCGGCCGGTGGGAGGGGGCGGCTGAACAGATAGCCTTGCAGCCGATCGCAACCTACCTGCACCAGCCAGGCCTGCTGCTCCGGTGTCTCCACCCCTTCGGCGGTGATCTTGATGCCAAGCTCATGGCCCAACCCGATGACGGAACGCACGATGGCGGTGGTGGCCTGGTTGGTGGCCAGCCCCTGGGTGAAGCTTTTGTCGAGCTTGAGGGTCGCCACCTGCAGCCTGGGAAGATAGGCGAGGGAGCAGTAGCCGGTGCCGAAGTCGTCGATGGCGAGCTGGAAGCCCGCCTCGATGAGGCTGGCCAGGTTGCTCTCTATCTCGTCGGCATTCTCCATCAGCACCCCTTCGGTGATCTCCAGCTCCAGTTGCCAGGGGGCGAGCCCGTGGCGCGCGATGCAGTCGAAGATCTGCGGGCAGAGCTCGGGATCGCGGAACTGCAGGGGCGAGAGGTTGATGGAGAGCACCAGATCCGGGGCCGCTACCTGCCAGCGGGCAAGCTGGGCACAGCCGAGCTCCAGCATCAGCTGGCCGAGCTGGCCGATGAGCCCCAGCTCCTCCGCCAGCGGAATGAACTCGTCGGGGGAGATCATGCCGAATTCGGGATGGGGCCAGCGGCAGAGCAGCTCAGCCCCGTGCAGCCGGTTGCTGTGGGTACAGATGATGGGCTGGTAGACGGCGGTCAGCTCGGCGGACTTGATGGCGAGTGGTAACTGGGCGGCGATGAGCTGGCGGCGCTTGAGCTTGGCATCGAGTGCGGGGTCGAACAGGGTGCAGTGCTGCTGCTGGCGCTTGCCCTGGGCCAGGGCGGCCTCGGCGTGGCTCAGCAGACGCTCGGCATCCTTGGCCTTGCCATGGGCGATGCCGAGAAACACCGGGATCTGGATCCTGTGTTCTTCCACCTGATAGGGCGTCATCAGCTCCTGCTGCAGGTTGCGGCTCCACGCATCCAGAGAGAGGGGGAGCTCGGGCAGCAGCAGGGCGAAGTCATCCGCCGCGACCCGACAGAGCAGGGACTGGGGCGGCGCCAGTCGTTGCAGGCGGCGGGCCACCTGGCTCAGCAGGCGGTCGGCGACCCGGATACCGAAGCGATCGTTGATCTCGCGAAAATGTTGCAGATCCACCAGCAGCAGGCTGGCCTTGCGGGCGCCCAGATGACGGCTGGTCTGGAGGAAGTGGGAGAGCTTGAGCAGGCCGGTCAGGCTGTCGTAGTGCTGCTCCTGCTGCAACTGGGCCTGGGTGGTGCGCAGCCCGGTGATGTCGCGGCTCAGGGTAAGGATGCCGAGGGAGTTGCCCTCGTCATCCGGCACCTCGACCCGGGTGACCTCCAGATGGCGGCCTCTGCCCTGGGCATCCACCACGCAATACTCCCCCTGACCCAGGGTTTGTTCGACGGGCAGCCGGGGCGGGACGCGCCGACCCAGAGCCTCGCTTGCCACCAGCCCCATGAAGTCGAGAAAGGCCTGGTTGCAGTCGATGAGCACGCCCTGGTGATCCTCGAGACGGATGAGGTCGGGAATGGCATCCAGCAGGCGGCGTTGCAGCAACTGCTGCTGGCGGAAGGTTTGCTCCAGCTCCTTGCGCTGATCGATGGCGCTGACCATGGCAAACAGGGCGATGGGGTCGCCGTGCTCGTCATACAGGGGAACCTTGTTGATCTCCATCCAGCTGGCGCCTTCGCCGCTGTGGCAATGGAGCTGCTGGTGCAGCAGGGGTTTGCCGTCGGCCAGCAGGCGGTCATCTTCCTCCCGGAATACATCCCCCCAGGGCATCTCGGCATCGCTCTTGCCAATGAGTTCGCTCGGGTCTTGCAGGCCGGCTTCCCTGGCGAATGCCTTGTTGGCAAACAGGTACCGTCCGTGCTTGTCCCGGCAGAAGATATTCATGGGTAACTGGTCGATGATCTGCTGCAGCAGCGCCAGGGAGAGCGAAGAAGTCACGAGAGCACTCACGGGGGAGACTTCGAGCAAATCTATGATAACAGGTGGGTTTTGTAAAGCCTGGGTTAAGAGTACGCCATTTGTGCGGATCCCTGCTGACAGCCTGTGTCGCGATCGCCATAATAGCCGCCGGTTGGCCTATGGCCTTATGGATGAGAGAAGCAGCATGAAGAAGATAATGGGGGGCGCCCTGGCCCTGTTGATGGTGGGTTGTGCGAGCGACAACAACGGCGGCGAGCAGTATCGCTATACCCCGCCGGTTGCCAAGGCAACCAACAACACCCAGGAGATGGCGATCCCGGTGGATCTGGTGTGGGCCCGTGCCGAGAAGTGGTTCGGCGATCACGGCCTGAACATCGAGAACAGCCAGCGTGGTGCCGGTCTGATGACCGCCAACGTGGAAAACTCGGCCGATGGTCTGGAGTGGCTGGATTGCGGCACCATGGGGTCCAAGGTGGCGCTGGGCAACCCCAACCTGCAGATCAACCTGATCATCACCCAGAGCGGCAACAACAGCGTCGCCACCGTGAACGTCAAGGGCAATACCCAGCTCTACTTCGTCGAGTCCTCCGGCGAGCGGGTACTGGCTCCCTCCATCACCCCGGTGTGCGTCTCCCGCGGCAGCCTGGAACAGAGCCTGTTCTCCACCCTCGGCAACTGATCCTGCCGGGTATCATGAAAAACCCCGTTGCGTGCAACGGGTTTTTTTTAGGTTCTTCGCGGGATCTTGGGGAAGTGGAAGTTGACAGACAGGGTGCTGGTAAACTGGCTGTCTCCAAACACACCACCACCATCACCCTGCTGTCGCCGTGCATCATATTGATATTGCCTCCTTCTGGCCAGGTTATA
>NZ_JAGKRH010000016.1:0-44842 GCF_017939245.1 Aeromonas sp. PrichA-15
AAACTACCCGATGCACACGAGTGTGCTGGAAGGGGTGAACAACAAGATCAAAGTGATAAAGCGCATGGCATATGGATTTAGGGACTCAGAATACTTTTTTCTGAAAATCAAGGCGGCCTTCCCCGGAAAGCCGCGATGAACCTTTTGTTTTGCCCCGATGCGACCCGGTCCGCTCTATCTGGGGTCGCCCGAGAAGGGGTGCAGGGCGGTGCGGGCGCGCTCGAACAGGGCGATGAGGTGATCCGCCACGGCCCGCACCCGCCGGGAGTGGGCGAGATCGCTGTGGAGCACCAGCCAGATGGGCTGATCCACCCCGAGCTCCGGCAGCAGGCAGACCAGATCCGTCTGGCGGGCCAGGTAGTGGGGCAGTACCGCGAGCCCCAGACCGGCCTGGGCGGCGGCGAGCTGGGCCGCCAGGGTGCTGGTCTCCACCCGGCAGGGGCGGCCGCGCAGCATGCGGGTCATCCATCTGGCGGCGGGCAGGTGGCTCTGGGTTTCGTTCCAGCCGATGAAGTCATCCTGATCGAAGCTGGCGGCATCCAGCCCGGGGCTGCGGGCATCCAGGTAGGCGCCGGTCCCGTAGAGGCCAAAGCCCAGGGTGCCCAGGCGCCGCAGGGTGAGGTGGCCGGCATCGGGCTTGACCATGCGCACCGCGAGATCGGCATCGCGCCGGTGCAGGTTCACCGTCTGCACCCCGGTGACCAGCTCCACCCTCAGCTCGGGGTGCTGGGCAAAGAGCGTCGGCAGGGAGGGGATGATGAGGGGATTGGCCAGGTTCTCGGCAGTGGCGAGGCGCACGGTGCCGGCCACCTGTCCCTGCAACTGCCCCGCCTCGCCAAAGGCCAGCCCCGCATGTTCCAGCGCTTCGGCTCGCTCAAGCAGGGCCTCCCCGTCGTCGGTCAGGCGATAGCCCTGCTGGTGGCGGCTGAACAGGGGCAGGCCGAGGGCCGCCTCCAGCCTGTCCAGGCGCCGGGAGACGGTGGCCACCCCCATGCGCAGGGCGTGGGCGGCACCGCTCAGGGTGCCGCTGCGGGCGATGGCCAGGAAGACGCGGGCGTCGTCCCAGAGCAGGGGATCGTGCATAGTGTTTCCATAATCGGAAGATAGGTTGCCAGTTACCTCTATATTTCATTCATTTTCGGAAGACCATACTCCCCTGCAACTTGTCAGGGAGAAAATGCGATGCAACGACGAACACTGGGAGCCAATCTGCACGTCTCTGCCCTGGGGCTGGGCTGCATGGGGATGAGCGAATTCTACGGGCCGCGGGACGATGAGACGTCCTTGCGGGTGCTGGCGGAGGCGGTGGAGTGGGGCATCGACCTGCTCGACACCGCCGACATGTACGGCCCCCACCACAACGAGGTGCTGATCGGGCGTTTTCTCGCGACCCGGCGGGGGCAGGTGAAGGTCGCCACCAAGTTTGGCATCGTGCGCCAGCACGGTGAGTACAGGCGTACCCTCGACAACAGCGCCCGCTATGCGCGCCAGAGCTGCGAGGGCTCCCTGCGCCGCCTCGGCATCGAGCAGATCGATCTCTACTATGTGCACCGCCTCGATCCTGCCCATCCCGTCGAGGAGACCATGGCCGGGCTGGCGCAGCTGGTGCAGGAGGGCAAGATAGCCCGCATCGGTCTGTGCGAGGTGAGCGAGGCCACCCTGAGGCGCGCCCATGCCGTGCACCCGGTGGCGGCGGTGCAGACCGAATACTCCCTCTGGACGCGGGAGGTGGAGGCGGCGGTGCTGCCCGCCTGCCGGGAGCTGGGGATTGGTCTGGTGGCCTACTCCCCCCTGGGGCGCGGGTTTCTGACCGGGCGTTACCAGCAGGAGGCGGTGTTCGAGGAGGGGGATTTTCGGGCCAGTCTGCCGCGGTTTCAGGGGGAGAACCTCGCCACCAACCGCACCCTGGTGCAGGCGGTCATGGCCCTGGCGCAGCAGAAGGGATGCTCGGCGGCGCAGATAGCCCTGGCCTGGCTGCTGGCGCAGTGGGAGGGGATAGTGCCCATCCCCGGCACCCGGCGCCTGACCCACCTTGAGGATAACCTCGGCGCCCTCTCGGTGCGCCTCTCCCCTGCAGAGCTCGGGGCCCTGGGACAGGCCATCCGGACCCTGCCGGTGGCGGGGGAGCGCTATACCGCCGAGGGGATGAAGGGGGTGAACGCATGAGCGGCTCGCACTCAGCCCGCCCCGGGTTGGCCTGCTCGCTCCGTTGAGGGCACCACCTGGGCGGGAAAATGACAAAGGGAGCCGAGGCTCCCTTCTTTCATGGTGCTGGCCGGCTCAAGCCCCTTCCGGCAGAGGACGGCGTACCCTCGGCTTGAGCTGGGAGAGCATGACCCCGGTCAGGATGAGGCCGCCCCCCAGCAGGTGATAGCCGTGGATGGGCTCCCCCAGGGTGATGACGGCGATGAGGGCCGTGCACAGGGGCATCAGGTTCATGAAGACCGAAGTGCGCTCCGCCCCCAGGGTGGCGAGGCCGCGCATCCAGCAGTAGGCGGCGAAGATGGAGGAGGCGAGGCCGGCGAACAGCACCATGCTCCAGCCCTGGGCGGGAATGGCCAGGGAGTCGGCAGAGAGGGCCACCGGGATGAGCAGCAGCACCGCCAGCAGGATCTGCAGATAGAGGTTGAGCCAGGGGCCGAAGGGCAGTTGCCAGCGGCGGATCAGCAGGCCATAGAGGGCATAGCTGGCCGCCCCCAGCAGCATCATGCCGTCGCCGGGGTTGATGCCGCTGTGCAGCAGTGCCAGGGGATTGCCCTGACCCAGCAGCCAGAGCACCCCGAACAGGGAGAGGCTCATGCCGAGCAGCGCCTGCTTGCCCGGCTTCTGGCCAAAGCAGCAGGCCCCGATGAGCAGGGTGAGCAGGGGCAGCAGGGAGCCGATGACCCCCATGTTGGTGGCCGAGGTGCTGTGGGCGGCGTAGTAGGCGAGGCACTGGTAGAGCACCATGCCGAGCAGGGAGAGCACCAGCAGCTTGCCGAGCCAGGGGCGGATGTCGGCCCGGCGGCGCCAGAGCTGCGGCAGGCAGAAGGGGGAGAGCGCGAGGGCGGCGATCACCCAGCGGTAGAAGGAGATGGCGGCGGGATCCAGCACGCCGGCGGCGGCCTTGGAGACCACGGTATTGGCGGCCCAGATCAGGATGGCGAGCAGGGGGAAGAGAAAAGGCATAGGCACTCCTTGGTACGATGGGGAGAGTCTAGCCTTGTCTTGAACGAGGTAAGTAGCGTAAATAAGACATGTCATAACCGCTTTGGGACAATCTGCATGGGCACCCTCACCCTGGCCGAGCAGGATCGCCTGCTGGCCGACCCCAACCCCCTCTACTTTCGCTACAGCCAGATCCAGGGGGGCAACGCCTGCGCCGAGCACGCCCACCCCTGGGGTCAGCTCAGCCTCATCAGCCTGGGGGTCATGGTGGTGGAGGTGGGGGGAGAGCGGCTGGTGGCGCCGCCGGACTACCTCATCTGGGTGCCGGCGGACCTGCCCCACACCGCCTTCAACGAGCAGACCCTGGATTACACCTCCATCTACGTGAGCCACGCCCTGGCACCGCGCCTGCCACGGGAACCCCAGCTGCTGGCCCTCACCCCCTTGCTGCGGGCCCTGCTGGAGGACTTCACCCAGCGCCGGGTCGGCCACATGGAGGATGAGTGGGATGCCCGTCAGGGTGAGCTCTTCATCGAGAAGCTGGCCCGCACCCGTTGCCAGCCGAGCTACCTGCCCCAGAGCCGGGATCGCCTGCTGGCACCCTTGCTGGCGGCATTGCAGGCGGCGCCGGAGGACAACCGCACGCTGGTGGAGTGGACCAGGGCGCTGCACACCACGGAGCGCACCCTGGCGCGGCGCTGCCAGAAGGAGCTTGGCATGAGCCTCGGCCAGTGGCGCACCCGGCTCCGGCTGGTGAAGGCGCTGGACTGGCTGCGGGGCGAGATGCCGGTGCAGGAGATCGCCTGGCGCCTCGGTTACGCCTCCACCTCGGCTTTCATCGCCATGTTCCAGCGCGAACAGGGCTGCGCCCCCCAGCGCTATCGCCAGCAACTGGGCCAACCCGTGGCCTGAACCGCATGAAAAAGGGCGCCCGCAGGCGCCCTTGTGGATCATGGGATGGGCTTAGAAGAAGCCGAGGGGGTTGATGTCGTGGCTCACCAGCAGGTTCTTGGTGTTCTGGTAGTGGTCCAGCATCATCTTGTGGGTCTCGCGACCGATCCCCGACTTCTTGTAGCCGCCGAAGGCCGCGTGGGCCGGGTAGGCGTGGTAGCAGTTGACCCAGACCCGGCCGGCCTGGATGCCGCGCCCCATGCGCCAGGCCAGATTGCTGTCCCGGGTCCACAGGCCCGCCCCCAGCCCGTACTGGGTGTCGTTGGCAATGGCCAGGGCATCCGCCTCGTCCTTGAAGGTGGTGACCCCGAGCGCCGGCCCGAAGATCTCCTCCTGGAACACCCGCATCTTGTTCTGGCCCGAGAAGATGGTGGGCTGGATGTAGAAGCCTCCCTCCAGCCCGCTCACCTTGGCCGGGCCGCCGCCCAGCAGCATCTTGGCCCCTTCGCCGCGGCCGATCTCCATGTAGCTCAGGATCTTGTCGAACTGCTCGCGGGACGCCTGGGCCCCCACCTGGGTCGTGGTGTCGAGGGGGTTGCCCTGCACGATGGTGCGGGCGCGGGCCAGCACCCGGTCCATGAAGTCGTCATAGATGCTGGCCTGCACCAGGGCGCGGGAGGGGCAGGTACACACCTCGCCCTGGTTGAAGAAGGTCATCAGCATCCCTTCCACCGCCTTGTCGATGTAGCTGCTCTCGTGCTGCATCACGTCGGCGAAGTAGATGTTGGGGGACTTGCCACCGAGCTCCACGGTGGAGGGGATCAGCTTGTCGGCGGCGCAGCGCAGGATATGGGCGCCCACCTCGGTGGATCCGGTAAACGCCAGCTTCTGGATCCGGTTGCTGGTGGCGAGCGCCTGGCCCGCCTCGGCGCCGAAGCCGTTGATCACGTTGACTACGCCAGGGGGCAGGATGTCCTTGATGAGATCCATCATCAGCATGATGGTGACCGGGGTCTGCTCGGCGGGCTTGAGCACGCAGCAGCAGCCGGCCGCCAGCACCGGGGCCAGCTTCCAGGCGGCCATCAGCAGGGGGAAGTTCCACGGGATGATCTGGCCGACCACGCCGATGGGCTCCTTGAAGTGGTAGCTGACGGTGTTCTGGTCCAGCTCGGCGGCGGAGCCCTCCTGGGCGCGGATGCAGCCGGCGAAGTAGCGGAAGTGATCCACCACCAGGGGCAGGTCGGCGGCCAGGGTCTCGCGCACCGCCTTGCCGTTCTCCCAGGTCTCTGCGACGGCGAGTACTTCAATGTTCTGTTCGATGCGATCGGCGATGCGCAGCAGCAGGTTGCTGCGCTCGGTGACGCTGGTCTTGCTCCAGCTGGCGAACGCCTTGTGGGCCGCGTCCAGGGCGAGCTCGATGTCGGCGGCGTCGGAGCGGGCCACCTCGCAGAACCCCCGGCCATCCACCGGCGAGATGTTCTCGAAATAGCGGCCAGCGCGCGGCGCCACCCAGTCGCCACCGATGAAGTTGTCATAACGGGATTTGAAGCTGACCAGGGCACCTGCCTGACCGGGAGCGGTATAAATCATCTCATCATCCTTATGTGTGTGTGGTCCTGACCGGCCTGGCGGGCAGTCCGGTTGCTTCCTGTCATCGCAAGGGGCGTGCCAGCGGGCGGCGCTCTACACAAAAAGGTTGCAAAAACGTTATCAAACGGGGTGCCAAGGGGTATCTTGGTTAACCAGTGCCCCCTAGGGCGGCCCCCGAACTGTGCCGTTTCTGAACATCGGGTGTGACACTGTGCCGTTTGTGAACAGGAGACGTGATGAAGGCGCTCCCCCAAGGCGGCCCTATTCGCGAGTGTGTAGAAGGAGGTGTGATGAGCGAGTTGCCTCAATCCGGTGCCAGCCCAATCCAGCGCTCCTGGGAGCGCTGCCTGCATCAGGGGCTGAGCCGCCAGCAGAGCGCCGAGCTGGACTTGCTGCCCCAGGGGGAGCTGTCGGCTCGCCAGGAGCAGCACAGGACGCTCATCGCCTGCTTCCAGCGCTTCGTACTGCCGCTCTTTGGCCAGTTGCTGGCAGGCAGACCCTGTCGTCTGCTGTTGTGTGACGGCGAGGGGGCCATCCTCGCGGTGAGCGGAGACGACCGGTTTGCCCGCCATGCCGAGCGCATTTTTTTGCGCAGCGGCGCCCGCTGGGGGGAGGCGAGCAAGGGCACCAACGCCATCGGCACCGCGCTGGCCGAGCAGAGCGAGGTGCAGGTGCTGGGGGCGCAGCACTTCTTCGCCCAGCACAGCTTTCTCAGTTGCAGCGCCTGCCCCCTGCTCGGGCCGGACGGGCAACTGCTCGGCGTGCTCGACATCTCCACCGATGCGGCCCACCACGGGGGCGACATGCTGGGCACCGTGCGCCTCCTGGCCATGACCCTGGAAAACGCCCTGCTGGCCCGCCAGCCGGGCTGGCTGGTGGATCTCGATCCCCAGAGTCTCTGGTCTGCCCGCCTGCTGCTGGGGGAGGGGGGCGAGCTGCTCGGGGCCAACCGGGCCGGTCGGCTCTGGCTCGGCCAGCACCCCTTCGACGGTCAGCAGTTGCTGCGCGAGCGCCGCGGCCTGCGGCTGGTGCCGGAGGCGGGGGAGCGCGCCGCCAGGCTTCCCCTGCCGAGCGCGGTTGAGGAGGGGGGATCGCAGGCGCAGCAGGTGCCGCTCAAGATGCTGGAGCGGGGCATCTCATTGCTCATCGAGGGGGAGACCGGCAGCGGCAAGGAGCACCTGGTGCGCACCCTGCACGCCAGTTCGAGCCGTCGGGCGCGGCCTCTGGTGTGCGTCAACTGCGGCGCCCTGCCGGCGGAGCTGGTGGAGGCCGAGCTGTTTGGCTACGTGGGGGGGGCCTTCAGCGGTGCCCGCAGCCAGGGCAGCCAGGGCTATCTGCGCGCCGCCCACGGCGGCATCCTGATGCTGGATGAAATTGGCGAGCTGCCCCTCCAGGCCCAGACCCGGCTGCTGCGGGTGTTGCAGGAGCGCGTCGTCACCCCGGTGGGCAGCCACAGACCCGAGGCGGTGGATTTCTGGCTGGTCAGCGCCAGCCATCGGGATCTGGCGGCCATGGTGGCGGCCGGCACCTTTCGCGAAGATCTCTACTACCGCATCTGCGGCTGGCGCCAGCAACTGGCACCCCTGCGGGCCTGGTCGGTGCCCGAGCGTCAGGGGCTGATCCTGAACCTGCTCGCCCAGATGGACCCGGCGCTACAACTGAGCCGGGAGGCGGAGCAGCGGTTGCTGGCTCACCCACTGCCCGGCAACGTGCGCCAGCTCAAACAGGCGCTGGAGGTGGCCTGTGTACTGGCAGAGGGGCAGGGCTGGATTGAACCTGCCCATCTGCATCTGCCCGCCGTGGCGGGGGGAGCGAGCTCACCTTTGGGAGGGAATACCCTGCGCGAGCAGAGCCGGCAGCGGGTGCAGCAGACCCTGGCAGAGTGCGGCGGCAACGTAAGCGAGGCGGCGCGCCGTCTTGGCATCAGTCGCACCACCCTCTATCGGGCGCTGCGGGAGGAGGGGTGAAGGGTGTCGCGCCGTCCAGCGCCTGTGTAGACTGCGGTGGCAAGGACGTTTTTTCGTTGTGTTTCCATCGCAGGGAGTGCTCAATGATCCATCTTACGACCGACGAGGCTCCCCGCCTCTCTCCCGGCTGCTGGCCGATGCCGCTTGCGCCCCATGGGGCCCGTGCCGGCTAGTCGGCACTCGTCTGCGCCCGGTGCGGCGCGTGTAATAACCTTGGATCTGGATCAGCGCGGTCCGGCGCTTCAAGGTGTAGGGTAAAAGCCCTTTTTCAGGTGTGATGCCGATGATCCCTTCCTATTCCCGCATGACGACGCTGTTGTTCTGGTGCCTGCTGGCGGCGAGCCTGCTGGCCATGGCGATATTCGAATTCGGACCCGAGCGGCGGCTCGACATCCTGAGCCAGGCCGGTTTGTCCGTGCGTGCCCAGGATGACAGGGCCCACAAGGGCTCCTCCGTCGCCACCCTGAGTCAGGGGGGCGACAGACCCGCCATCCAGTGCGCCCTGCGAAGCCAATATGCCTATCCTTTCTGCGAGCTGGTTCTGACCCTGACCGACCCCGAGCGGGGACTGGATCTCTCCGGCTTCACCGGGGTGCGGGTGAGGCTGGATGTAGAAGGGCAGGGGGTACAGGCCTGGCGCCTTTATCTGCGCAACTACGATCCCGTCTACTCGACGCGGGAAGACGAGAGTTCCCACAAGTTCAACGAAGTGCTCTTCACCGCCAGGGATTTTGGTCGTGAGCAGGATGTCCCCCTGAATGTCTTTGCCCCCAGCTCCTGGTGGGTGCAGCAGTACGATATTCCGCTGGTCCAGCAGGGGCCGGATCTGCACCATGTTTAGGCCATCGAGATCGCCTCCGATGACAAGATGCTGCCGGGGGAGTACCGGTTGCGGCTCGAGCGGCTGGAGTTCTATGGCCGCTGGTGCAAGCCGGGGGACTTCTATCGCTATCTGCTGCTGGGGTGGCTTGTCTACGGCGTGCTGCTCTTCCTGGTCCAGAACCTGATGTTCGGGGATCGGCTGCGCAAGGCCAGGGAGGCGCGCCTCGCGGCTGAAGCCCTGAGTGCGAGCCTGTGCGAGCAGAACCGGCGCACCGAGGAGGAGGCCCGCTACGATCCCCTGACCGGGGCCCTCAACCGGCTCGGTGGCGAAAAGCTGCTCGGGGAGCTCGGCGAGATGCCGCTCTCCTTCATCTATATCGACATCGATCACTTCAAGGGGGTCAACGACGGTCACGGCCACCCGGTGGGGGACGAGGTGCTCAAGCACATGGTGAGCGAGCTGCTGCGCCATTGTGACAGCCTGTGCCGACTGGTGCGCTGGGGTGGGGAGGAGTTCGTGCTGGTATGCCTCCATTACGACGAGGGACGGGCTGCCGCCCTGGCGGAGCGGCTGAGAGGGGCGCTGGAGGGGTACAGGCACTGGCCGCTGGGGCTTGGGATCACCGCCTCCTTCGGGGTGGCCGAGCGGCGCAAGGATAGCCTGGAGCAGGCGCTCAAGCGGGCCGACGAGGCGCTCTATCAGGCCAAGCAGAATGGTCGCAACCGGGTGGAGGTGGCGCTCGACTGAACCGGTGCTGGAGCCCATGGCCGGGCGGGGCTATCATGCGCCCCATCATCCATCCGAGGAGAGATGCCATGGCACAACACATTGGCGCCCTGACGCTGCTGGTGGCGGATTACGACGAGGCCATCGCCTTCTTCACCCGAGGAATGGGCTTCGAGCTATTGGAAGACACCCCCCTCGACGAGCCGGGCAAACCGGGCAAACGCTGGGTGCGGGTCGCACCCAAGGGGGCTCCCGGCTCCGCCCTGCTGCTGGCCCGCGCGGCCAACGAGGAGCAGCGCGCCGCCATCGGTCGCCAGGGGGGCGGTCGGGTTTTCCTGTTCCTCGAGACCGACGACTTCTGGGGCGATTACGAGCGGATGCAGGCCTATGGCGTTCATTTTTGTGAACAGCCGCGCCTCGAACCTTACGGTACCGTGGTGGTGTTCGAGGACATCAGTGGCAATCGCTGGGACCTGCTGCAACTCGCTGCTGCCAACTGAATCTGAAAACGTTTATCATCCCGCCCGTCATAAAGTCATAAAAGTGTCACAGAAAGTTCTAATAATTGGCGCACCCATCTTCACAGAGGAGAGAGAAGGGATATGGCTAAGCGAATTCTGGTGGTCGAGGACGAGGCACCGATCCGCGAAATGCTCTGCTTCGTGCTTGAGCAGAAGGGATATGAAACAGTAGAAGCAGAAGATTACGCCGATGGACTGGCAAAGGTGCGCGAACCCTACCCCGAACTCATCGTGCTGGACTGGATGATGCCAGGTGGCAGCGGTATCCAGTTCCTCAAGCAGCTCAAGCAGGATGAGATGACTCGCCAGATCCCGGTGGTGATGCTGACTGCCCGGGGCGAGGAAGAGGACAAGGTGCGCGGGCTCGAGGCCGGTGCCGACGACTACATCACCAAACCCTTCTCCCCCAAGGAGCTCACCGCCCGCCTGCACGCCGTGATGCGCCGTGTCTCTCCCACCTCGGTGGACGAGGTGATCGAGGTGCAGGGGCTCAAGCTGGATCCCGTTTCCCACCGGGTCAGTGCCGAGGAGAAGGCTCTCGACATGGGGCCGACCGAATTCAAGCTGCTGCACTTCTTCATGACCCACCCCGAGCGGGTCTACAGCCGCGAACAGTTGCTCAACAACGTCTGGGGTACCAATGTGTATGTCGAGGACAGGACGGTGGACGTACACATTCGCCGCCTGCGCAAGGCCATCGAAGAGACGGGGCACGACAGATTGATCCAGACGGTGCGCGGGGCCGGCTACCGCTTCTCGACCCGTCTCTAGGTCAGGGCCAGTGCCGCCAGCCCCTGCTGGCGGGCATTGGACCCGGCTCTTTGCTGTCTCTAGGAGATCTTAATGTTGCAACCTTACGCCTGGCGGCGACAGTTGTGGCGAATGGCGTTCTTCTACAGCCCCTTCGTCTTGGTAGGTTGGTTAATCGATCATCTCGTTCTTTGCCTGCTGGTGGCCACTGTGGTGCACCTGGTCTGGCACTACCGCTTCCAGAAGCGGCTGTCGGACTGGCTGTGGCACGATCGCAGCCTGGTGCCGCCCCACGGCAGTGGCAGCTGGGAGCACATCTTCAACGGTATCTACAAGTTGCAGCAGCGTCACCGGGCCCGGCGCCGGGAGCTGGCGGGCCTCATCCGCCGCTTTCGGGAAGGGGCGGAGGCGCTGCCCGATGCGGCCGTGGTGTTTCGCACCGACGGCAGCATCCTCTGGTGCAACCGGCTGGCGGAGCAACTGCTTGGCTTTCGCTGGCCCGAGGATGCCGGCCAGCACATCGGCAACCTGATCCGTCACCCCGCCTTCGTCGCCTATCTGGGCAAGGGGCAGTATGACGAGCCGTTCGAGATGCACTCCCCCATCAACGAGGAGAAGTTCCTCGAATTTCGCATCATGCCCTATGCGGAGGATCAGGCCATGCTGGTGGTGCGGGATGTGACCCGGCTGCGCAGCCTGGAGAAGACGCGCAAGCACTTCGTCTCCAACGTCTCTCACGAGTTGCGTACCCCCCTCACCGTGCTCAAGGGGTATCTGGAGATGACCGAGGAGCCGCCGCCCCCCGCCATGTGGGCCAAGGCGCACAAGGTGATGATGGAGCAGACGATCCGCATGGACAATCTGGTCAACCAGCTGCTCACCCTGTCGCGCATCGAGGCGGCGCCCACCGTGGATCTCTCCCATCTGGTGGACATGCCCGCCATGTTGGGGCTGCTGGAGCAGGAGGCGCGGGCGCTCTCCGGCGAGCGGGCCCACGAGATCGTCTTCATGGTTCAGCCCAATCTGCTGGTGCGCGGGGATCAGGATCAGCTGCGCAGCGCCGTCTCCAACCTGGTCTACAACGCCATCCACTACACCCCGGCGGGGCGCAAGATCACTGTGGAGTGGCGCAAGCAGGGGAGCATGGCGCTGTTTGCGGTGCAGGATGAGGGGGAGGGGATCCCCCCCGAGCATCTGGCGCGGCTCACCGAGCGGTTCTATCGGGTCGACAAGGCCCGCTCGCGCCACACCGGAGGGTCCGGGCTCGGCCTTGCCATCGTCAAGCATGCCCTGAGTCATCACGATGCCCATCTCGATATCGAGAGCCGGGTCGGTGCGGGCAGCCGCTTCAGCTTTCTTATTCCCGCCCGCATGGTGCTGGTGAAATAATTTTTTGTGTCAATGTGTTAGCAACGAGAGAAGGGCTGCATCGCAGCCCTTTTTTCATCCGGGCCACTCTCGGCCCATGTCATCAAAGTGTCATATAAATTCCATAAATTTGTCACTGCCAGGCCAGATACTGGCGCCGTCTTAAAGAACGGACCTTCTGTAACACTGGAGAAGGAGTGGTGCTGGCCGACGGATCATTGCGATCGGGTGTCAACCACGTTTAGACGTCAACCTGACGATTGCCTTCTGCAACCTTGGACTTGGAGAGATTGGATGAAACTCAACAAACTGGCTGGTGTCATCGGATTCACCGCAGCAACCCTGTTTTCTGTCAGCGCTCTGGCTGCCGGTGTGGATAAAGACCTGCCGGAATACACACCGACCAGCGGCATCTCGGGCAACCTGTCCTCTGTCGGCTCGGACACCCTGGCCAACATGATGACCCTGTGGGCCGAAGAATTTAAGCGCATGTATCCCAACGTCAACGTGCAGATCCAGGCCGCCGGTTCTTCCACCGCACCGACTGCCCTGACCGAGGGCGTCGCCCAGTTTGGCCCCATGAGCCGCGCCATGAAGGCCGGTGAAGAGGAGGCATTCGAGAAGCGCTACGGCTACAAGCCGACCGCCATCCGCGTCGCCGTCGATGCCCTGGCCGTGTTCGTCAACAAGGACAACCCCATCAAGGGGCTGACCATGTCGCAGATCGACGCCATCTTCTCCAGCACCCTCAAGTGCGGCGAAGCCAAGGCGGCCACCAAGTGGTCTGATCTGGGTCTGGACGGCAGCTGGTCCGGCAAGGATCTTCAACTGTTCGGTCGCAACTCCGTGTCCGGTACCTACGGTTACTTCAAGGAACACGCCCTGTGCAACGGTGACTTCAAGAGCGGCGTGAACGAGCAGCCGGGCTCCGCCTCCGTGGTACAGTCCGTCTCCTCCTCCCTGAACGGCATCGGTTACTCCGGTATCGGCTACGTCACCTCCGGGGTGCGCGCCGTTCCGCTCTCCAAGGATGGCAAGACCTTCATCGAGGCGAACTCCGACAACGCCATCACCGGCAAGTACCCGCTGTCGCGCTTCCTGTACGTCTACGTGAACAAGCATCCGAACAAGCCGCTCTCCCCGATGGAGCAGGAGTTTGTGAAGATGATGCTCTCCAAGGCGGGCCAGACCATCGTTGCCAAGGACGGCTATGTGCCGGTCCCGGCCAAGGTGGTTCAGGCCGACCTGAAGAAGCTGGGCATCATGTAACAGAACGAGCCCTTGCAGAAAAACGAGCCCCATGCGGGCTCGTTTTCATTGGTGCGCCCCAGGATCTTTTTGGTCGCAGGGCGCAGCGCCCGGCTTGCGCCGGGCGGCGGCATTTCCGAGAATAGGGCAACTTCACGGCAAAGGACCCTCTCATGCGCGCATCTTCCCTCTCCAGACTGGCCCTGACGGCCTTGTGCAGCGCCCTGCTGGCCGGTTGCGCCCAGTCACCGACCGGTCGCAACCAGATGCTGCTCTTCTCCCCCCAGCAGATGAACCAGCTGGGTGTCGATTCCTTCACCCAGATGAAGCAGCAGGAGAAGGTGAGCACGGATGCCAGGATGAATGCCTATGTGGGCTGCGTGGCCAAGGCGGTGACCGCCCAGGTGCCTGCCAGCTATGGCATCACCAGCTGGGAGGTGGTGGTGTTCGACTCCAAGGAGATCAACGCCTTCGCCCTGCCCGGCGGCAAGATAGGCGTTTACAGCGGCCTGCTGAAAGTCGCCAAGAATCAGGACCAGCTCGCCACCGTCATCGGTCACGAGCTGACCCACGTGCTGGCCCAGCACTCCAACGAGCGCCTCTCCCGGGATCAGCTGACCGGTATCGGGTTGGCGGTGGCGGACGCCGCCATCGGCAGCAGCGACAGCCTCGGGGGCGCTGCCACCATGGCCGCCCTGGGCCTCGGGGTCCAGGTGGGGATAGCCCTGCCTTATGGCAGAACCCAGGAGAGCGAGGCGGACCGGCTCGGTCTCGAGCTGATGGCCCGCGCCGGGTTCAACCCTGCCGAAGCCGTCACCCTGTGGCAGAACATGAGCGCCGCCTCCGGTGGCAAGGCACCGCCCCAGCTTCTCTCCACCCACCCCAGCGACCAGAGCCGGATCGCCAACCTGCAGGCCCAGCAGGCCGAAGTGCAGCCCCTGTACCAGCAGGCGAAAGCATCAGGGCTGGTACCCCAGTGCAAGGCGTAAGCCTGCGCCTGGCGCGTCCCGCCGATGCCGCCGCCATGACGGTGATGCAGCGGGCGAGCTGGCTGGCAGCCTACGGGGAGGTGCTGGGGGCCGACATGCTGGCCCAGCTGGCGGTGACCGACCACCTGCAGATCTGGCGACACCGGCTCGCCGAGCCCGGCCCCGTTCCCATGCTGGTCTGTCAGGACGACGTGGTCATCGGCCTGCTCTACTGGCAGCCCTCTTTGGAGGAAGGCTTGATGACGGCGCGGATCCGGGCGCTCTACCTTCATCCCGATCACTGGCGTCAGGGTCATGGCAAACGGCTGTGGCAGGCGGTGGCGGTGCAGATGCGCCGGGCCGGTTGCGAGTGCGTCAGGCTCTGGCTGCTGGATGGCAATCACATCGGCGAGGGATTCTACCTGCGCCGCGGCTTCATGTTCGACGGTCAGGAGCGCACCCTGATGAGCCTCGGACAACCTTGCCAACAGCGACAAATGTTCCGTTTGCTTTGAGCTGGTTCCCGTTTTTCGCCCTCGGTCACTTTATTTTTTTTGCGAATTAATACAATGTGCCCCATCTGGACAGACTGAGGTGGCCGGGTCCACCGCAAGGGAGTGTGGCATGTACTACGGATTTGACATTGGCGGCACCAAGATAGCGTTCGCTGTGTATGACGGCGCCTTGAATCTCTGTCACGAGGAGCGCATGAGCACTCCCGGCAATGATTACGAAGGGTTGCAGCAGCTGATCCGCGAGTGGGTCGAGGCGGCGGATGCGCGCTTCGGGGTGAAAGGGGCCGTCGGCATCGGGTTTCCGGGGATCCTCAATCGCCTCGACGGGAGCATAGTGGCGGCCAACCTGCCCGCCATCCATGGCCGCCATCTGGGGGCGGATCTGGCCGAGCTGCTGGGCCGACCGGTCAAGGTCGACAATGACGCCAACTGTTTCCTCTGGTCGGAAGTGCATCAGGGGGCCGCAGACGGTACTGGCAGCGCCCTCGGCGTCACCATAGGCACCGGCATCGGCGGCGCCGTCTACCTGGCGGGCAAGCTCATCCAGGGGCGCAACTGGCTGGCGGGGGAGATAGGTCACTACCCGCTGCCCGCCACCATCCTGATGAAATACCCGGATTTGCCCCGTCCCCGCTGTGGCTGCGGGCGCCTGGTCTGTTTCGAAACCTATGCGTCGGGCACGGGCCTGGAGCGGCTATACCACCATGTTCATGGGGAACGGGTGAGCGGCCACCAGATCGTCGCCCGTGCCGATGCCCGTGAGGCGGCGGCCCTCTCGACCATCGACTGCTGGCTCGAGATCATCGCCGCCGGCCTCGCCACCGCCATCTCGGTGATTGATCCCGATGTGGTGGTGCTGGGGGGCGGCCTGAGCGCCCTGCCAGCCCTCTATGAGGAGTTGCCCAAACGTCTGCCCGGCCACCTGCTGCCCGGTGTCGCCCTGCCGGCGATCTGCGAGGCCCGCTTCGGTGGAGCCGGCGGTGTGCGCGGTGCAGCCCTGCTCAATCTGTGAGATCGGACAGAGGGTCTGATCTCCCCGAACAAGGAGTCATCATGACCCGTCTTGAAATCTGTATCGACAACCTCGAATCCCTGTTCACCGCCCAGGCGGCCGGCGCCGATCGCATCGAGCTCTGCTCTGCGCTGGGGCTGGGCGGTCTCACTCCCTCCTATGGCTTCATGCAGCAGGTGGCGCGCCACGCCACCATCCCCGTCTACGCCATGATCCGTCCACGCGCCGGAGATTTTTGCTTCAACGACGGCGAGTTCGAGATGATGCTCTTGGATATCGCGGCCGCTCGTGCTGCGGGCCTGCAAGGGGTGGTGGTCGGTCTGCTGGATGAAGATGGACGGGTACCCGAAGGCAAGCTCCGGCAACTGGTCGAGGCGGCGGGGCCGCTCGGCGTCACCTTCCATCGGGCCATCGATCTCTCCTCCGACTGGCGGCTGGATCTCGAGACGATCGTCGCGGCGGGTTGCGAGCGCATTCTGAGCTCCGGCCATGCGCCGACCGCGCTGGCGGGGCTCGAAACCCTGCAGGCCATGCACCAGGCGCTGGCGGGACGGGCCAGCCTGATGCCGGGGGCCGGGGTCAACGCCGACAACGTGCGCACCATCATCGAATTCACCGGCGTCAATGAAGTGCACATGTCCGGCATGGGCTGGCGCGGCGGCATGGTGCCCCATGGTGTGAACATGGGCACCTCTGACGATGGCCGGGTCAATATCACCGACGGCGCCAAGGTCGCGGCGGTGAGGGCAGTGCTGGACAAGGCCTGATGCAGACCGTGCGGCGCCATGGTGCCTCTCTCTGTGACGTCAACATGGGCACCTCGGACGACGGCCGGGTCAACATCACCGACGGCGCCAAGGTCGCGGCGGTGAGGGCACTTCTGGACAAGGCCTGATGCAGACCGTGCGGCGCCATGGTGCCGCTCTCTGTGACGTCAACATGGGCACCTCGGACGACGGCCGGGTCAACATCACCGACGGCGCCAAGGTCGCGGCGGTGCGGGCTCTGTTGGACAGGGCCTGATACAGACCGTGCGGCGGCATGGTGCCGCTCTCTGTGACGTCAACATGGGTACCTCGGACGATGGCCGGGTCAACATCACCGACGGCGCCAAGGTCGCGGCGGTGATGGCATTGCTGGACAGGCCCTGATACAGACTGTGCGGCGGCATGGTGCCCTGTTTTGCTCCCTTCTCCTCTTGCGGGAGAAGGGGCGGGGATGAGGGGGCCGATGTGAGGCGTCTCCCACCGGCGGGCAATTGAGGGGCGTCTTGGCAGCACGGTGCAAAAAAGTCTGTTATCATCCCGTCTCTTTTACCATCAGGACCCGGAGCAACCTCTCAATGTCCCAATACGACTCTATCGAACAGAAGGCCAGCTACGGCATCGGCCGTAACATGGGCGACCAACTGGCTCAGCAAGCCTTCGCCGGTCTGGATATCCCGGCCCTGCAACAAGGTCTGGCAGATGCCCTGAACGGTCTGGAGTTCGCGGTCAGCCGTGACGATATCAACGATGCCTTCCAGGTCATCACCGCCCGCATGCAGGAAGAGCAGGAAGCTGCCGCCAAGGCCGCTGCCGCCGAAGGCGAAGCCTTCCTGGCCGACAACGCCAAGCGCGCCGAAGTGAAGACCACCGACTCCGGTCTGCAATATGAAGTCATGGTCGAAGGCAATGGCGCCGTGCCGGTTGCCGGTCAGTCCGTGCGCGTGCACTACCACGGTACCTTCACCCACGGTGGCGTGTTCGACAGCTCCGTTGCGCGCGGCCAACCGGCCGAGTTCCCGGTGACCGGCGTGATCGCCGGTTGGGTGGAAGCGCTGCAGATGATGCCGGTTGGCTCCAAGTGGAAGCTCTACATTCCGCAGGATCTGGCCTACGGTGCCCGTGGCGCCGGCTCCATCCCGCCGTACTCCGCTCTGGTATTCGAAGTGGAGCTGCTGGACATCCTGTGATCCGGCTGGCGTGATGCAAACGGCGACCTTGAGGTCGCCGTTTGTTTTTGGACCGCCCAAACGGGCCATGTGCCTTCGGCGGGGATTTGGATATAGTCAGAGCGTCGTCCATTCCGGCCATGTGAGGGAGACACGCCATGGCAGCCATCATCGAGGTCGTCGATCTCGTCAAGCACTTCCCCGGCGTCAAGGCGGTGGACGGGCTCAGCTTTGCCATTCCCGCCGGCAGCTGTTTCGGCCTGCTCGGCCCGAACGGGGCGGGCAAGACCACGACCATAGAGCTGCTGGAGGGGATCCTCACCCCGGACAGCGGCCGGATCCTGTTTCACGGCGCCCCGCGCGGCCCGGATTATCGCTCCCGCATCGGCATCCAGTTCCAGCACACGGCGCTGCAGGATTTCCTGACGGTGCGCGATACCCTGCGTCTGTTCGCCAGCCTCTACCCCAATCCCTTGCCACGGGAGCTGCTCATCGATCTGTGCGCCTTGGGCGAGTTCATCGACAGGGACAGTCGCAAGCTCTCGGGGGGCCAGCGTCAGCGCCTGCTGCTGGCCCTGGCCCTGCTCGGGGATCCCGAACTGCTGTTTCTGGATGAGCCCACCACAGGACTGGATCCCCAGGCGCGCCACCACTTCTGGCAGCGAATAGAGGCGATCAAGGCCCAGGGCAAGACGGTGGTGCTCACCACCCACTACATGGACGAAGCGCAGCAGCTGTGCGATCTGATTGCCATCGTCGATCACGGCCACCTGCTCAGTCTGGATACGCCGGCTGCCTTGCTAGCGCAACACTTCGACGGCGTGCTGGTGCGCCTTGGGGGGCACCCGGCCCTGGCTGGGCTCGGCTATCCCCTGCGTCCGGTCGGCGATCAGGTGGAGCTCTGTTGCCCCGACGTGGCGACCCTGTTGCCAGCCTTGCTGGATCTTGGTGTGCCGCTCACCGGCATGCAGGTGCGCTCCCCCAATCTGGAGGATCTCTTCCTGAACCTGACCGGCCACAGCCTGCGGAGCGGCGCATGAGAGGGATGACCGAGTTCTGTCTGACCGTTGCCCCCGTGTTGCGGTACGCCTTGCCGACATGCAATCCCGAGAGTGGACGATGAAGGGATCCCTCAAGCGCATCGGGGCGCTCTTCTATGCCCGCACCCTCGAGTTCGTACGCGATCGCGCGGCCCTGGTGTGGAACCTGCTTTTCCCGCTCCTGCTGGTCATCGGCTTCTCCCTCATCTTCTCCGGCCCGCCCAAACCGCTGGTGCAGATCGGGGTGGTGGGGGAACTACCCGCAACCTATGCCCCGCTGCGCGCCGTGCCGCTGCTCAAGATCATCCCCTATGACGAGGCGTCGAGAGGCCAGCTCAAGGTCCGTCATCATCAGCTGGACCTGCTGCTCTCACCCGCCGGGGGGCGTTACTGGATAAACCCGGACGCTCCTCAGGGGGCCATGGCCGAGTATCTGCTGCGCCAGGCGGTGCAGGTGCCCTTGCAAAGAGAGACCCTGAGCGGGCGCGCCATCCGCTACGGCGACTGGCTGCTGCCCGGGGTGATCGGCATGAACCTGATGTTCTCCGGCCTGTTCGGGGTCGGGTTCGTCATCGTGCGTTATCGCAAGAACGGGGTGCTGAAACGGCTGCGAGCCACGCCGCTCGGCGCGCTGGAGTTTCTCTTCGCCCAGTTGCTGTCACGGGTGCTGATCACCCTGGTGGTGAGCCTGCTGGTCTTCTGCGCGGCCTACTGGCTGCTGGGTGTGCCCCTCATCGGGTCGGGGTGGCTGCTGCTGATGATCGCCCTGGCGGGAGGAACGGCCATGGCCTCCCTTGGCCTGCTCATCGCCGCTCGCCTGCAGAACGAGGAGCTGGCGAGCGGTTTGCTCAATCTCATCAGCTTGCCCATGATGTTTTTATCCGGTGTCTGGTTCTCGCTGGAAGACGCGCCCGCCTGGCTGCAGCAGCTTGCGGCCAGGCTGCCCCTCAGCCAGATCATCGAAGCAGCCCGCGCCGTGATGCTGGAAGGGGCGGGATGGCAGGAGGTGGCAGGCCCTCTGGGTCAGGTCATGGTGTTCGCCCTGGTGTGCATTTCGCTGGGCGCCATGCTGTTCAAATGGAGTGCAAAATGAAACCTGTTCTGTGGTTGTTGCTGGTGGCGGCCTTGCCTGTGCAGGCAGGTACCCTGCGTTGCAAGAACGCCTTGCTGACCGAGGGAGACACCACGGCAGAGCTGCTGGTTCGCTGCGGCCAGCCGATGCTCAAGGAAGATCTCACCCGCTTCGAGGAGAACGGCTTCGGGGCGAGAGTGACGGTCAAGTATGCCGAGCGCTGGACCTACAACTTCGGCAAGCGGGAATTCATGCAGTTTGTCACCGTCGAAAACGGCGTGATCACCGACATTGCGGATGGTCCACGGGGAGGATGACCTCCTGGTTTTCTGAAGCCCTGCCTGCGGGAGATGAGGTCGCCATTTCCCCGCCTTTTACCTCTTTTTCTGTTGCTTTTCCGTGCCTGTTATCGCCATTTTTCCATATGGGGTCATGCTGCCTCACTCTGGTGCTTTTGGCATAAAACCGAATCTGATGAGTCAGTTGTCAGCAGAAATGGCTGCCCCAATGCGGTGCAGCCGATTTATTTTCGAAAAATAATCCTCATGCCAAGAAGGGTTTTAAGCAGCAGGCTATTTGGCAAATAAGGGTCTACTTTTGATTCTGAGAGTGCATATTCCCCCGTTCAGATATTTTGTTCTGTTGCACCATGGTTGGGCCGGATTGCACCGATTGACAGGTTTTTCTGCGGCTGGATAAGCTGCCAAAAAGCAGGGAAACGATGGCATCTCGCTAGATTTTGATGCCTGTTCGAATCAAACCACAGGGAAGAGTGACATGAAGCAGATACACAAGGCAGGTATGGTGATGGCGCTGTCGCTGATGGCAGCCAATGCGTGGGCGGACGGTACGCTGGATGCCGTCAAGAAGAAGGGATTCGTGCAGTGCGGGGTCGGTGACGGCCTGCCCGGGTTCTCCAACCCGGATGCCAAGGGTACCTGGACCGGGCTCGACGTGGACGTGTGCCGCGCCGTGGCCGCCGCGGTACTGGGGGACGCCAGCAAGGTCAAGTATGTCTCCCTCACCGCCAAGGAGCGCTTTACCGCCCTGCAGTCCGGGGAGGTGGACCTGCTCTCGCGCAACACCACCTGGACCCTGACCCGGGATGGGTCGTTGGGCCTCACGTTCGCAGGGGTGAATTATTACGACGGGCAGGGGTTCCTGGTCAAGCAGTCCCTCGGGGTCAAGAGCGCCAAGGAGCTTGACGGTGCCGCCGTCTGTATCCAGTCCGGTACCACTACCGAGCTCAACCTGGCCGACTATTTCCGCGCCAATGGCGGCATGAAGTACACCCCAGTGGTGTTCGATACCTCGGATCAGACCGTCAAGGGCTTCGAAGCTGGCCGCTGTGACGTGCTGACCTCGGATCAGTCCCAGCTCTATGCCCTCAAGATCAAGCTCACCAAGCCAGAGGAAGCCGTGGTGCTGCCGGAGGTCATCTCCAAGGAGCCGCTGGGCCCAGCCGTGCGTCAGGGTGACGATCAGTGGTTCAAGGTGGTGCGCTGGAGCCTCAACGCCATGCTCAATGCCGAGGAGGCCGGGGTCACCTCTGCCAACGTGGACGAGATGCTCAAGTCCACCAACCCTGACATCCGTCGCCTGCTGGGGCTGGAAGAGCCCAAAGGGACTGTGCTGGGGCTGGATGATAAATGGGCTTACAACATCGTCAAACAGGTCGGCAACTACGGTGAATCCTTCGATCGCAACGTCGGTGCCGGCTCCCCCCTCAAGATTGATCGCGGCATCAATGCCCTCTGGAACAAGGGCGGTCTGATGTACGCGCCACCCATCCGCTGAGTCGACAGTCACCGGGGGGCCTGGCCCCCCATGTTTTCCCTGGCTTTGTCGGAGTCATCCTCATGGCGTTACACGCATCAAACCATAGGAAAGAACAGGGCCGCTGGTGGTATGACGCCAAGGTGCGGGCGCTGTTCTTCCAGTGCCTGGCCATCGCGGCGGTTATCGGGTTTCTGTTCTACATCGTCAACAATGCCCTGACCAATCTGGCCACCCGTGGTATTACCACAGGCTTTGATTTTCTGGGCAACACGGCCGGTTTCGGCATCTTGCAGAGCCTCATCCCCTACGACGAGACCTATACCTTCGGTCGCACCTTCGTGGTGGGCTTGCTCAACACCCTGCTGGTCTCCGTGCTCGGCATCCTGTTTGCCACCCTGCTCGGGTTCGCACTCGGGGTCGCGCGCCTGTCGCGCAACTGGCTGGTGGCCAAGATAGCGGCCGTCTACATAGAGACGTTTCGCAACATCCCGCTGCTGCTGCAGATCTTCTTCTGGTACTTCTCGGTGCTGCGTACCCTGCCTTCCCCGCGTCAGAGCGTGGATATAGGCGGGCTCGCCTTCCTCAACGTGCGGGGCTTCTATCTGCCCAAGCCCCTGTTCGAAGAGGGATTCGGCTACGTGCTCTGGGCACTGGTGCTGGCGGTACTGCTGAGCTGGGGGCTGGGCCGCTGGGCTCGCCGCCGTCAGGCCCTGACCGGCAGGATCTTCCCGTTCTGGCGCTGTGTGGCCGCCCTGGTCATTTTGCTCCCGGGGATCACCTTCCTGCTGGCGGGCAGCCCGCTTAGCTGGAGCGTGCCTGCGCTGCAGGGGTTCAACTTCCGGGGGGGGCTGACGGTGCTGCCGGAGCTCGCGGCCCTCTTGCTGGCGCTCACCATCTATACGGCGGCCTTCATCGCCGAGATAGTGCGATCCGGCATCCTGGCCATCAGCAAGGGTCAGACTGAGGCGGCTTCCGCCCTCGGGCTCTCGCCCACCAAGACGCTGCGGCTGGTGATCATTCCCCAGGCCATGCGGGTCATCATTCCTCCCTTGACCAGCCAGTATCTGAACCTCACCAAGAACTCCTCCCTGGCGACCGCCATCGGCTATCCGGATCTGGTCTCGGTGTTCATGGGGACGACTCTCAACCAGACAGGGCAGGCCATCGAGGTCATCGCCATGACCATGGGGGTCTATCTCGTCATCAGTATCACCACCTCGGTGCTGATGAACATCTACAACCGCAGAATGACGCTGGTTGAGCGCTAGGGAGCTGTCATGTTCGTGAATGAATTGCAGGAGGCGCTGCCGCCTCCCAACCACCGTCGGGGGCCGCTCGCCTGGATCAGGCAGAACCTTTTCCCCAACTGGTGGAACGGCCTGCTGACCCTGGTGCTGGCCTATCTATTGCTGCCACTCATCTGGTCTGCACTGGACTGGGCGCTGTTCTCGGCCACCTGGCAGGGGAGCAGTCGCGAGTCCTGCGTCCAGGGCGGTGCCTGCTGGATCTTCATCGAGAGCCGGCTGGGGCAGTATCTCTATGGCTTCTACCCGGCCGATCAGTACTGGCGTATCAACCTGACCTTCGCCGGTCTAGCGGCGCTGCTGGCCTTGCTCATCTGGCCAAAGACCACGCGCAAGGGGTGGCTGGCGCTCTTCACCCTGCTGGTGTTCCCTGTCATCGCCTTCTTCCTCATCCATGGGGGAGCGGGGCTGGAGGTGGTGGAAACGAACCGCTGGGGCGGGCTGATGCTCACCCTGGTGCTGGCGGTGGTGGGCATAGTGGTCGCACTGCCGTTCGGCATCCTGCTGGCACTGGGGCGTCGTTCCCACATGCCGGTCATCTCCAGCCTCTGTACCGTCTATATCGAGTTCTGGCGGGCGGTGCCGCTCATTACTGTGCTCTTCATGGCGTCCGTCATGCTGCCACTGTTCATGAGTACCGAGGTGGAGCTCGACAAGCTGCTGCGGGCGCTCATCGGCATCATCCTGTTCCAGGCGGCCTATGTGGCCGAGGTGGTGAGAGGGGGGCTGCAGGCGATCCCCAAGGGGCAATATGAGGCGGGGGATGCCCTGGGGCTCTCCTACTGGAAGGTGATGGGCCTCATCATCATGCCCCAGGCCCTCAAGATCACCATTCCTTCCCTGGTGAACACCTTTATTTCCCTGTTCAAGGACACCAGCCTGGTGCTGATCATCGGGCTGTTCGATCTGCTGGCCATCTCCAAGGTGGCCCTGGCGGATCCGGCCTGGCTGGGGTATTCCACCGAAGCTTATGTCTTTATCGCCATGATCTTCTGGATGTTCTGTTTTGGTATGTCCCGCTACTCCATCTATCTGGAGCGCAAACTCAACACGGGCCACAAGCATTAGGAGTCGTTCTGATATGAAAACGGACGCAGTTGTCGAACTGAAAGAGGTCAACAAGTGGTACGGTGAGTTTCACGTGCTGCGCAACATCAACCTGCAGGTGGGCAGAGGGGAGAAGATCGTCATCTGCGGACCATCGGGGTCGGGCAAGTCCACCATGATCCGCTGCATCAACCGGCTGGAAGAGCACCAGAGCGGAGACATCCTGGTCAAGGGCACGGCCCTGACCTCGGATCTCAAGAACATCGAGACGGTGCGCCGGGAGGTGGGCATGGTGTTCCAGCACTTCAACCTCTTCCCCCATCTGACCGTGCTGGAGAACTGTTGCCTGGCGCCCATCTGGGTCAAGCAGTTGCCGCGCAAGGAGGCCGAGGAGATCGCCATGAACTTCCTGCGCCGGGTGCGGATCCCCGAACAGGCGCTCAAGTATCCGGGGCAGCTCTCCGGTGGCCAGCAGCAGCGGGTCGCCATCGCCCGCAGTCTGTGCATGAATCCCCAGGTGATGCTGTTTGACGAGCCGACGTCTGCGCTGGATCCCGAGATGGTGCGGGAGGTGCTGGATGTGATGGTGGAGCTGGCCCACGAGGGGATGACCATGCTCTGCGTCACCCACGAGATGGGGTTTGCCAAGCAGGTGGCGGACAGGGTGATCTTCATGGACCGGGGCCAGATCATAGAAGAGAACGTGCCGGATCAGTTCTTTGACAACCCCCAGTCCGATCGGACCAAGCTCTTCCTCTCCCAGATCCTGCAGCACTGAGGCAGGGCACAACCTTCAGAAAAACAGCCCGCACGCTCGAATGAGCGGCGGGCAAATGTGTACATGGAAGTCGACGACAGACAGAAAGGAGTATGTCAGCCCGGCAACAGGGTGGTGGTGCGCAGATCGCGCACGGCCAGGTTGATCTGCCGGGCCAGGCTCAGCGCCTGATGACAGCTCAACGGCTTCACATCGATGATCCCCCCTTGAAACTCAAACCGCCCCAGTGCTTCAACCATGAAACTTCCATGATGGAAGCTCTTGATATAGCGAGCAATTCGACGGGGAGACCACTGCTTGAACACCTTCATGGCAAGAGACCCTGTTGTTTGGACAGGGCACACTATGCCGACGGACCGTGACACTGATGTGACACTTGATAAAGATTTGTATGAATCTGTCTTGTGATCGGCTGGCGTGCAGCCCCGGCGTTGAAAAAGTAGTGAGAGTCCGGGTCCGGGGCCCGATATACTGCGGCCATTGCAGACATGACAAAGGTGCCGCACGTGGAGTGGGTGGACATAGTAGACGAGCAGGACAGGGTGATCGGGGTGGCTGAGCGCGCCAGGGTGCGTCAGGAAAACCTGCGTCATCGTGCCAGCTACATCCTGGTGCTGGATGAGGGTGAGCGCATCCTGGTGCAGCGGCGCACCCCGAGCAAGGATTTTTGCCCCGGCATGCTGGATGCCTGCGCCGGTGGCGTGGTGACCACGGGGGAGGCCATGGCCCTTTCCGCCCGGCGGGAGCTGGCCGAGGAGCTGGGGATCCGCGACGTGCCCCTGCAGGATTACGGCACCTTCTATGCCGAAGGGGAGGCGAGCGGCAGCCGCTACCGGGTCTGGGGCGGCCTGTTCAGTTGTCACTATCAGGGGCCGCTGCAACTGCAGGCCGAAGAGGTGAGCGAGGTGCACTGGATGAGCCTGGGCGAGATAGCCGATCGGGCGGGCGAGTTCACGCCTGACTCCCTGCTCGCCATCGCCACCTGGCAGGCAAGGCGCCTGCCATCAGGCCATAAATAGGGGCGACAGGCGTTCGCTCCCCGATCGCTTGGTTGCTGCTCGATGGACCCCTTCGCCTTCTGGTGGAATGGGGTAGACTGGGCCTCTTTGAACCACAGAAGGATGCGTCATCATGATCACGGTCGGTCAATCCCTGCCCGCAGGGGAATTTACCTTTATCACCGCCGAGGGCAAGCAGGTGAAGGATACCCGGGCCCTGTTTGCCGACAAGCGGGTGGTGCTCTTTGCGGTGCCCGGCGCCTTCACCCCCACCTGCTCCAACGCTCACCTGCCGGGCTACGTGGTCCTGGCCGATCAGTTCAAGGCCAAGGGGGTGGAACTGTGCTGTCTGTCGGTCAACGACGCCTTCGTGATGAAGGCGTGGCAAGAGGCCCAGAACGCCTCTGCCATCACCATGATGGCGGACGGTGACGGCAGCTGGACCCGGGCACTGGGTCTGGCCAAGGAGACCGGGGCCTTCGGCGGCGTGCGGGCCCAGCGTTTCGCGCTTATCGCCAACGACGGTGTGGTGGAGCGGCTCTTCGTGGAGGCGCCGGGCAAGTTCGAGGTGTCGGATGCCCAGAGCCTGCTGGCGGCGCTGTGAAAGATTAATCGGTGTTTGATTACACCTTGAAATAGCAAGCGGCCCCGTTACACTGAGGCCGCGTTTGGATGGAGCCAGGCAACTTGCCTGGCTCTCGTGTTTGCCGTGGATGAGATAGAACAATATGACCCTGGCTTTTGTTGCCCTGATTGCCGGACTGGCGTTGCTGGTCTGGAGTGCCGACAAGTTCGTGGACGGCGCCGCCGCCACCGCCCGTTACGCCGGTATGCCGCCGCTGCTGATCGGCATGGTGATCATCGGTTTTGGTACCTCGGCCCCCGAGATGGTGGTCTCCGCGCTGGCGGCCTCCCAGGGCAATCCCGGGCTCGCGCTCGGCAATGCCTATGGCTCCAACATCACCAATATTGCCCTGATCCTGGGTCTGACCGCCCTGATCAGCCCCATCGCCGTCGCCTCTCAGGTGGTGCGCAAGGAGATCCCCATCCTGCTCGGCATCACCCTGCTCTCCGGCGCCCTGCTCATCGACGGCAATCTGGGCCGGATGGATGCCGCCATTCTGGGGGCCGTGTTCGCAGTGCTGATGGGCTGGTCCATCTGGGCCGGCATGAACGGCAAGGGGGATGCGCTGGATACGGATACCGAGGAGGACATCGTCTCCGAGGGCATGTCTCTCAAGAGCGCCATCCTCTGGCTCATCGTCGGCCTGGTGCTGCTGATCGGGGCTTCCCGTCTGCTGGTGTGGGGGGCGGTGACCATCGCCCAGGGTTTTGGCATCAGCGATCTGGTGATTGGCCTGACCATAGTCGCGGTGGGGACCTCCCTGCCGGAGCTGGCATCGTCCCTCATCGCCATTCGCAAGAACGAGCACGATCTGGCCCTTGGCAACGTGCTGGGTTCCAACCTGTTCAACACCCTGGCCGTGGTGGGCATCGCCGCCGGCATCCACCCGCTCGCGGTGGCGCCCGAAGTGCTTTCCCGTGACTGGAGCATCATGATGGGGCTGACCCTGTTGCTGCTGGTGATGTGTCTGGGCCGCAAGGGGCAGGGGCGCATCAACCGGCTGGAGGGGGGCGTGCTGCTCGCCTGCTTCGTCGCCTACACCGGCTGGCTGCTGACGAGCCAGTTCATCTAGTCTGATGATGAAATGAAAGAGGGGACGCCGCGGCGTCCCCTCTTTTTTGTGCGCGGGTCCTGGTCTCAGGCCACGGCAACCAGCTTCTGCTTCTGGGCGCTGTCCAGGATCAGGATGCTCGCCTTGGGGAAGAAGTTGAAGGTGGACGCGGAGGCCCAGGTGTAGGCCCCCATCACCCGACCCACCACCAGCTCGCCGATCTCGAGATCCGGCAGCATGATGCTGTCGCGGATGACGTCCACGCTGTCGCAGGTGGGGCCGGAGAGCACCGCATTGTGCAGTTCGCCGTTGGCATAGGGCGTGCTCACCGGGTAGGTGACGTGGTCGTAGAGCTGGCCGTTGTAGCTGCCGTAGAGACCGTCATCCAGGTAGTACCAGATCTTGTCGCCGCGGTGGGCCTTGCCCATCACGCTGGAGACCGAGGTCATGGCCGGCGCGCTGATGAAGCGGCCCGGCTCGGCAATCTTCTGCACCGTGGCGGGCAGCTTGGCCAGGGCCTCGCGGATCGGGGCGCAGAAACCGTCGATGTCGAACTCGCCGCCGTCATAGTCCACCGGGAAGCCGCCGCCGATATCCAGCACCCAGGGCTTGAGCCCGAGCTCCCAGGCCTGCTCCATGATCTCGCGGCAGGCGTCGATGGCCTGCACGTGGCGACGGGCGTGGGGCACCTGGGAGCCGACGTGGAACGACAGCCCCATCACCTTGATCCCCTTGGCCTGGGCCAGTTGCAGCAACGGCAGTGCCTGCTCCGGGGTGCAGCCGAACTTCTTGGAGAGATCGACCTTGGTCTCGGGGTTCGGGAAGCTGACCCGCAGCAGCAGTTTCACTTCATCCTTGTAGGGCAGGAACTTTTCCAGCTCCAGCGGGTTGTCATAGACAAACACGGTGCAGCCGAATTCCAGGGCATAACGGATGTCGCTGTCACGCTTGATGGGATGGGTATGGATGCAGCGTCCCGGGCGAACCCCTTGGCTGCGCACCAGATCCACTTCGCCATTGGTGGCCAGATCGAAACAGGCCCCCTCTTCCTTCAAGACAGAGACCACCGCCTCGTGGGGCAGGGGCTTGAGTGCATAATGCAAGCGCACATCGGGCAGGGCGGCCGCCAGGGCCCGATACTGTTTGCGGACGGCTGCCTTGTCGAGCAGCAGCAGGGGGGAGCCGAATTGTTCAACCAACTGACGGTAATCTTGTGCGACCAGGGTCTCGTTCATTCTCTTTTGATAGTCCTTAGGGGGCGTGATATGCCCAAGCCATATGCGATTGAACCGGCAACGGCCGGCTCAGGCGAGCGGTCCGGAGGGACCCACCAGGCACATTGCATAACTCCCTTGCAAAGTGCTTAGTTATGCGCGGGATTATCGGCTTATTGAGTTTGTGTGCAAGCATTTTGATTGGATATGTCGGCAAGTTTTTCTGGTCGAGACGAAACAGGCTCTTGATACGGGGAGCGATCAGGGCCGTGATGGGGAGCACCCCCGAAGGGAGCTTGATAAGCTGTTGATAGTTAACGAACTAATAACATCAGGCCTGGGGGTTGCGGCCAGGTAAAAAGGGGGCGCCGGGGCCAGGGAGTGCGAGACAGCTCACATTTTTTGGATTACCATGCCCGCTTCCTGATCCAAACTAGTTCGGATGAAGGTAGCAGGAGAGCGATGGGCAACCATCCACCGAAGAAGTGAATCTTTCAGGTACCGGGCAACCGGTGTGGACTGCTACTGGACGATACTCTGGAGAGACCCGTTGAATCGGGCGCCGAAGGAGCAAGGCACCGTGATTGCATCGCAATCTGGCGCCGGAAACTCTCAGGCAAAAGGACAGAGGGGATGGGATGGTTGTACCTGAGCTTGGAACTGTTCACGGTCTGTCACGAGAGGTCGTCAGCAAGGTAAAGAGCAGCGCAGGAACCGGAGTGTATGTAAATACATGAGGCTTTCGAGCAGCGCATGAGCCTTGATCACGGCCTCGCAGCAAGAGTGTGAACACGTTTTTGGCCCGCATCCGATCGCCTCTGGTTGATCGCGACACCTATGGGAAGATCATCCTTCTCCTCCTTAATCGTTGTTTTTTAAGGAGGATGCATGTCATCAATTCAATCGGCGCTCGCCGCCATCGATAGCTTTATCTGGGGTCCCCCCCTGCTGATCCTGCTGGTCGGGACCGGTATCTATCTCACCTGGCGATTGGGTCTGCTTCAGATCGTGCGTTTGCCGCTGGCCCTCAAGCTGGTCTTTGGCCGCGATCAGGGGCAGGGCAAGCAAGGGGATGTCTCCAGCTTTGGTGCCCTGTGCACCGCCCTCTCCGCCACCATCGGCACCGGCAACATCGTCGGGGTCGCCACCGCCATCAAGCTCGGCGGCCCGGGCGCCCTGTTCTGGATGTGGATGGCCGCCCTGTTCGGCATGGCCACCAAGTACGCCGAGTGCCTGCTGGCGGTGAAATATCGCCAGCAGGACGCCAACGGCCAGATGGCAGGTGGCCCCATGTACTATCTGGAGAAGGGGCTCGGCTCCAGGCCGCTCGCCAAGCTGTTTGCCCTGTTCGGCATCGGCGTCGCCTTCTTCGGCATCGGTACCTTCCCCCAGGTCAACGCCATCAGTGATGCCATGAGCCTCTCCTTCTCGGTACCCCGTGAAGTGACCGCCGTGGTGCTGACCCTGATCGTGGCGCTGGTGACCCTGGGGGGTATCCAGTCCATCTCCAGTGTGTCGAGCAAGGTGGTGCCCTTCATGGCCATCTTCTACATCGTCGCCTGTGCCGGGGTGCTGGTGAACAATGCAGGCGCCCTGCCCGATGCGGTCATGCTGGTGATCGGGAGCGCCTTCACCGGCCATGCGGCCACCGGCGGTTTCGTCGGCGCCGGCATCATGCTGGCGATCCAGTCCGGGGTGGCGCGCGGGGTCTTCTCCAACGAGTCGGGGCTGGGTTCGGCACCCATCGCGGCGGCGGCGGCCAAGACCGATTCCTGCGTGGAGCAGGGGCTGGTCTCCATGACCGGTACCTTCATCGACACCATCATCATCTGCACCATGACCGGCCTGACGCTGGTGGTGACCGGGGTGTGGAGCGGCGATGCAAGCGGTGCGGCCATGACCAGTCTGGCCTTTGCCCAGGGGCTGGATGCCCATGTGGGTCAGTATCTGGTGAGCATCGGCCTCCTGTTCTTCGCCTTTACCACCATCCTTGGCTGGAACTACTACGGCGAGCGCTGCACCGAGTACCTGTTCGGGGTGAAGGCGATCAAACCCTACCGCCTCATCTATCTGGTGCTGGTGGCGAGCGGTGCCTTCCTCCATCTGGACCTGATCTGGCTCTTGGCCGACATCGTCAACGGCCTGATGGCGGTGCCCAACCTCATCGGTCTCATCGGCCTGCGCCACGTGGTGATTGCCGAGACCCGTGCCTACTTCAGTCGGGACCGGGATACGGAATCCGAGCCCGAGCCGCAGACGGCCTGATGAGAAGCGGGCCTGCGGGGTGCCCTGTCGCCGGGCCCCTGTCCATGGCGTCAACCGGGATCCGGGCTGGGATGGCAAAACCCGGGGCTTGATCCCGGATCCTCTGACAATATCTGTGCGAAATACGCAAAAGCCACGACGCTCATCTTGGCTTTTTTGCATTTTACGCAATGAATGGCGGCGCTTGTTGCCCCCAGGGGGTCAGGGGGAGGGAATATCTCCGGTGAGCCGCTGCGCCAGCGCTTCGCTCACCCGGCTCACCAGGGCCGCCTCATCCCCCTGCCAGCCAATGGCGTGGACCAGGGTGGTGGAGGTGCCCGGAGCAAAGCGCAGCTCGCCCCCGGCCAGTTCGTAGAAGCGGCTCGCCATCCGGGTGCCTTCATCCACATCCCCCGCCACCAGCAGCATGGCTTGCGCCAGCACGGCGCCGCCGTGATCCTGCCCCGGCGCCAGCCAGCGCTGGGCGGTGCCGGTCACCTTGCGACCCCCGATCACCAGGTTGTACTGGCCGTCGCAAAACGAGCCGGGCACGAAGTCGTAGCTGCCCGCAAGACCGTGTTCCTCCAGCAGGGCGAGCAGGGGCGCCCCCAGCAGCCGGTAGTAGTGGGCCAGATCCGTGGTGGTGCGGGGCAGCATGAGGGAGAGGTTGAGGATGCCGGCGCCGTGGGGCACGGCGGTGCCGCCGCTGTCGCGCACGAACACCGGCCAGCCCTCGGCGGCAAGCTGCTCGCAGGCGGCCTGGTAGCGGGGCAAACGGGTGTCCTTGCGGGTGACGATGAGGCATTGAGGGCCCTGCCAGAGGAGGGCCCTGGGCTCGCCGTCACCGGCGCACTCCCGCAGCCAGCGCTGCTCCTCGGCCAGGATCTGGTCGGGTGTCTGGTGGGCGGGCGGCGGGGGCAGCAGGGTATAAGGCATGAAAGGCATCCTTTGGCAGAGGCTGCCAAGCACAGTACGCGCGGGGGCAAACAAGGTAAAGCCCCGCGTGGCGGCAATGCTGTTCAGATAAGCACTTTTTTGACTGATTATTCATAAATTGGATTTGAGTTGAGGGGGCAAGGCTGTGTCCAGTCGATCTTCCTCCAGCCTTTATCCAGCGGGGCTTGCAATAGAAAGAGGGAGGCATCATGCCTCCCTCGCTTTTTTGTCCTGATACTACGTGGACTGGAACTCAAATTCTCTTAAGTGAACAGCATTGCCGCGTGGCGGGGCTTTGGTGCAAGGATGGCGGAGTGTCAGGCCTGTGCGGCGGCGCGCCTGGGCAGCAGCAGATTGAGCAGGATGGCGGTGAGGCCGCCGGTGGCGACGCCGTAGGAGAGCACGCTCCTGGCCAGCTCCGGCAGGTGTTGCAGCACCTCGGGCACCTGGGCCACTCCGAGACCCATGGCGAGCGACACCGCCAGGATCATCAGGGCGCGGCGGTCCAGCTCCTCCCGGGAGATGATGCGCACCCCGGCGGCGGCGATGGTGCCGAACATGACGATGGTGGCGCCGCCGAGCACGGGTTCAGGTATTTGTTGCACCAGGCTCGCCACCGCCGGGAACAGGCCGAGCAGGGCCAGCATGGCGGCGATGAAGAGGCCGACATGGCGGCTGGCCACCCCGGTCAGCTGGATGACGCCGTTGTTCTGGGCGAAGGTGGACATGGGGAAGGTGGAGAAGACCGCCGCCAGCATGGAGTTGGCGCCATCGGCCAGCACGCCCCCCTTGATCCGCGCCATGTAGACCGGCCCTTCCAGCGGCTCGCCGGAGATGTCGGAGGTGGCGGTCATGTCGCCGATGGCTTCCAGCGCCGTCACCACGAAGATGATGGCGAGCGGCACGAACAGCTGCCAGTCAAAGCCGAGCCCGTAGTGCAGCGGAACAGGCACCATCAGCAGGGGGCCGTCGAAGGTGGGGGCAGCCACCTTGCCCAGCAGCAGTGCCACCGCATAGCCCGCCAGCATGGCGATCATGATGGCGGAGAGGCGCAGCCAGGGGTTGCGACTGCGCTGCATCAGCACGATGAGGCCGAGCACCAGCAGGGAGAGAAAGAGGTTGGTGTGGCTGGCGAAGCTGCCGTCCGCCAGGGCGCCGTAGCCGCCCCCCATGCTGATGAGCCCTACCTTGATGAGGGTCAGGCCGATGAGCAATACCACTATGCCGGTCACCAGCGGGGTGATGATCCGTTTGACCAGGTGCAGGAAGCGGCTCATGACGACGATGGTGAGGGCCGCTGCCAGCATGGTGCCGAACAGGGTGCCCAGCAGATCGTCGGTGGGCATGGCCGCCTGCTTGAGGGCGAGGCCGGAGGCGATGATGGGACCGAGGAAGTTGAAGCTGGTGCCCTGTACCGAGAGCAGGCCGGAACCGAGGGGGCCGAAACGGCGGGTCTGGATGAAGGAGGCGATGCCGGACATGACCAGGGACATGGAGACGATGTAGCGGGTGTCGTCGGCGGGGAGGCCGAGGGCATTGGCGATGATGAGGGGCGGGGTGATGATGGCGACAAACATGGCGAGCATATGCTGCAGGGCGGCGAACAGGGTCTGGGGCAGGGGGGGGACATCCTCGATGCCGTAGACCAGTTCGCTGTGGGCTCGCCTGGGGGGATGGGCCTCTCGGATGGCGCTTGGGGCGGCAGCCTGTTCCATAAATACCTCGAATGTGTGGGGGGAGGGGAGAAAATTGGGCGCTATTTTAGTGATTGGCATCGCGCTTTCCAGCGCTAATTGAGCGCAAACTCGTTTATTTCTCGATGGGTTGAAACGTTTTCCTGTGGCGATTAAGATCCGCCGGTTTGTGTGAGACCGATCCCTCACAAAGGGGAGGGAGGCTGATGCATCAGGATGGGGACGGTGTAGAATGAGCCCTCGGTTCGAAGATGGAGACTCTGGATGCTGAAGCTGTCGGAGTTCTGGAGTGCCCGCGCCCACTCCGAAGATTTTACCCTGACCCGGATGGGCTTCATGACGGTGCGGCTGCGGCTGCTCACCTGTCTGCTGATGGCGGGGCTCCCGAGCTGGGCTCTGGTGGACTGGCTGACCCTGCCAGCCATCCAGTTCGAGGCGCTGTTCCAGGTCAGGATCTTCTGCCTGCTGGCCCTCTCGCCCCTCATCCCCCTCTCCTATCTCATCCACTTCAAGCGCGAGCGCATGAAGCTGGCGCTGGGCTACCTGATGGCGGTGATGATGCTCTTCTCCCTCATCTGCCTGCACAGCTTCGGCGCGGATCAGGAGATGCAGGCGGGCTACATGGCCTTCCCCTATCTGCTCATCAGCCTGTTCGCCATCTTCCCCATTCCCCTCTCCCTCAGCCTGCAACTGGCGGGGGGCATTCTGGCCACCATGCTGGCGGGCAACTGGCTGCTGGTGGGCCAGCCTCTCTGGAGCGTGCAGACCCTCAACCAGGTCTGGCTGCTGGGGCTCTTTGCCATCGCCAGCGCCTGGGTGCAGTGCGGCCAGCTCAACATGCTGCTGCAACTCTATCGGGAATCCACCACGGACGAGCTGACCGGCATGATGAACCGCCGCCTGCTGATGAAGCAGCTCGAGAAGGCGAGGGCCGCCATGATCCGTAAACAGGCTCCCTTCGCGGTGCTGCTGCTGGATCTGGACCGCTTCAAGCGCATCAATGACACCTTCGGCCATTTGGCGGGGGATGCGGTGCTCAAGGAGGTGGCGGCCACCCTGTCGGAGCAACTGGAGCCCGGCATGGTGCTCGGGCGTTACGGCGGGGAGGAGTTTGCCATCCTGTTGCCCGGTTGCACGGATCTGGCACAGGCCAAGCGGGTGGCGGAGCGGCTGCGGGTCGCGGTGGAGGCGCGGTTGGTGAAAAGCCCCACCTCCGACGAGCTGCTGGAGGTGACGGTGAGCATCGGTCTGACCCTGGCCCAGCGTGGCGAGGGGGTAGAGGAGCTGCTCAACCGGGCGGACGAGTGCCTCTACATGGCCAAGATGGCGGGTCGCAACTGCGTGGTGGCCGAGGCCGGCAAACCCGCGGGCGATGCAGGGCGCACAAAAACGGATGCCGCCTGAGGGCGGCATCCGGTGATGACGGGGCTGGCGTCAGGCCAGGGTGTATTTGCCGGAGAGCTGCTGGGCCAGCAGCTTGAACATGTTGAACACCGCCATGGTCTTGCCGGTCGGGGTGCCGTCCTCTGCCAGGAAGAACTCCCCCTTGAACACCAGAATGTCCCCCTTCTGCTCCACCGAGTCGGCGCGCATGCCGTGGATGAAGTCCTCGTGTTCACGAATGATCTTGTTGGCCATCTCCAGCAGGGCAGTCTCGGTGATCCGCTCTTTTTGTGGTTGCATGCTCGTCTCCTTAAACGACTACTGGGCAGGGCACAAGGGTCGGCATGGCCGGCGCACCCCGCCTCTGATTGAAGAGGGGGCCAGCATACTGCAAAGCGGGATTTTCTGTCATTGATATGACCCCGCATTTTCCCGCTTTGCGCTCTTCCCTTATCCCAGCACCAGATTGCGCAGCCAGCGGCGCTGGCGAATGCGGCGCTGCACCAGCAGCACCTTGGAGAGCTCCTCCAGCAGGACCACGGCCACCACCCAGGAGAGGGGCCAGCCCAGCAAGCTGACCGCCACCCAGGCCAGCGGCAGGCCGATGCACCACATGCCGACGATGTCGATGAAGATGCTGTAGTTGACGTCCCCCCCCGAGCGCAGCACCCCGACGATCCCCACCATGTTGAACACCTTGAGCAGCATGCCGAGGCACATGATGGCGAGCACCTGGCCGGCCTCAGTCATCAGCTCGCCCGGCAGGTTGCCGACCCATTGCAGCAGGCTGCCCTGCATCAGCCAGACGGCGGTCCCCACCAGCAGGGCGCCGACGGGGGCGAGCAGCAGGAAGAGCTGGGAGTGTTGCCAGGCCTCGTCATACTCCTCTGCTCCGAGCCGGTGACCGAGCAGGGTGGAGCAGGCCACCGCCAGCCCGAAGAAGAGGGAGATGAGGATGCTCTCCAGCGTGCCGAGGGTGGTCATGATGGCCAGGGCGTCGGTGCCGAGGTGCGCGTAGAGGAAGCCGTAGAGCAGCATGCCGAAGGCCCAGAGCCCGTCGTGCAGCAACAGCGGCAGGGCGATCAGGGTGAAGCGCACCACCTCCTTGCGCCTGAAGGCGGCGAGCCAGTCTTGCTTGCGCGGGATGAGACGGGGCTCGGCACGCCACACATAGGCAAGCAGCAGCGCGGTCTGCAGCAGACGCGAAAGGGTGGTGCCCCAGGCGGAGCCGGCTACTCCCATGGCCTCGGCGCCGAAATGGCCGAAGATGAGGGCATAGTTGAGGATGACGTTGGCGATGATGGCGATGATGCCGATGCGGGTCGGCGCCGCGGCATTGCCCACCGAGCGCAGGGCCGACTCCAGGGGCACCACCACGGCGGTGCAGAGGATGGTGGCGCCGGTGATCATCAGGAACTCGTCGGCCAGCTCGCGCAGCGCGGGCTCCTGGCTGGCAAACCCCAGCACGCTGCCCGGTGAGAGCACATAGACGAGGGCAAAGGGCAGGCTCACCGCCAGGGCGCCCACCAGGGCCAGGGCCAGGGAGCGGCGCACCCCGGCCATCTCGCCACGGCCGAAATATTGTGCCGCCAACACCGAGACCCCGCCCGAGAGCCCCGCTATCACCAGCAGATTGAAGAAGAAGACCCGGTTGCCCAAGCCGACCGCCGCCACAGCCGTGGTGCCGAGCTGGCTCACCATCATGATGTCGATGAGGCCGAGCAGGGAGAACATCATGGATTGCAGCGAAACCGGCAGGGCCAGTCGCCACAGTCGCGTCATGAACTCGCGATCGGTGGTTTGTTTTAAAATCGCTTGCCAATAATTCATTTATGTTAACCGGGTTGGTAAAAATCAGGGTTTGTCGTGGGTATGATAGGGGTGATAACGGGAGGCTTCACTGTGAGCCTCTCTCGGCTTTATTGTGCAAAACTATCCTGTTGAGGTGCTATGCCATTTATCAGCGAGTGTCTGGAAATCGCCCCGGCCTGCGAAGAGCGGATGCTGGGGCGCGAAGGGCTGCCTCTGCTTGGGGAGGCGGGTGTCTTCCTGACCGGCCTCTCGACGATACGGGAGCACTACCTTATCCGCCGCAACCGACCGGAGTTTCACATCCTGATGGTGAGCCATGACGAGGGGGGCGCCCTGCTCACCGATGGCGGGGAGCAGCCCATCCCGGCGGGAGCCCTGGTCTTTCTCCCGGCCGCCGTGCCGGGGGGCCTCAGGCTGGTGGGGGAAGCCTGGCATACCAGTTGGATCCTGCTGGACGACGTGCCTCGCTGGCAGCATCTGCACCGGCTTGGCCATCGCATCTGGCAGGGGGAGGAGGGGGAGCAGCTCTACCACCTGCTCAGCCTGATGCAGGGGGAGGGAATACGTTCGCCACTCCAGCCCCAGCTGCTGAGCCTGCTGCTGGCGCTCTTGGAGCGAACCCTGCAGGGGGAGGTGCGCGGCACGCCGGAGCTTAGGCTACAGGCGCTGTTTCGGCGGGTGGAGGCACGTCTGGACGAGCCCTGGAGCGTGGCCCTGCTGGCCGACCAGATGGCCTGCTCGGTGCCCCATCTGCACCGGCTCTGCCAGCAGGTGTTCGGCATGGGCCCCATGGCCTGGCTCACCGGGCTTCGCATGAACAAGGCGCGCCAGTTGCTGCTCTACACCAACTGGCCGCTGGCCGAGCTGGCGGCCCGGGTCGGATACAGCGACGGCGCCAACTTTGCCAACCGTTTTCGCCGCCTGACGGGTCAGACTCCGGGGGCCTTTCGTCGACTGGGTCGCAAACCTTTCGCAAGGGAGGTGCAAACCCTTTGAAATTGTTGGCTCAAGCCCATAGGATCGACGGGCCACACAGTCAAGGTACAGATCCATGTTTGAAGATAATAATCAGAAACGTCCCCTCTACATTCCCTACGCAGGTCCAGCCCTGCTGGAGACGCCGTTGCTCAACAAGGGCAGCGCCTTCACCAGCGAAGAACGCAGCAGCTTCAATCTGGAAGGTCTGCTGCCCCAGAACATCGAAACCATCGAAGAGCAGGCAGAGCGTGCCTATCGCCAGTTCATGGCGTTTGGCAACGACATGGACAAGCACATCTATTTGCGCAACATCCAGGATACCAACGAAACGCTCTTCTACCGCCTGCTGAACAACCACCTCACCGAAATGCTGCCGGTCATCTACACCCCGACGGTCGGCAAGGCGTGCGAGGAGTTCTCCAACATCTATCGCCGCGCCCGTGGCCTCTTCATCTCCTATCCAGACAAGGACAGGATCGATGACATGCTGCAAAATGCCACCAAGCAGAACGTCAAGGTGATCGTGGTTACCGATGGCGAACGCATCCTGGGCCTCGGGGATCAGGGCATCGGCGGCATGGGCATTCCCATCGGCAAGCTCTCCCTCTACACCGCCTGTGGCGGCATCTCCCCGGCCTACTGCCTGCCGGTGGTGCTGGATGTGGGCACCAACAACCAGCAGTTGCTGAACGACCCCTTCTACATGGGGTGGCGCCATCCGCGCATCTCCGGCGAAGAGTACGACGAGTTCGTCGATGCCTTCATTCAGGCGGTCAAGCGCCGCTGGCCGGACATCCTGCTGCAGTTCGAGGATTTCGCCCAGGGCAATGCCACCCCGCTGCTCAACCGCTACAAGGATGAGCTGTGCTGCTTCAACGATGACATTCAGGGGACCGCCGCGGTGACCCTGGGCAGCCTCATCGCCGCCTGCAAGGCCTCCGGTGCCAAGCTCTCCGAGAAGCGGGTCGCCTTCCTCGGGGCGGGCAGTGCCGGGTGCGGCATCGCCGAGCAGATCGTGGCGCAGATGAAGGCCGAAGGGCTGACCGACGCCGAAGCGCGGGGCCGGGTCTTCATGGTGGATCGATTCGGTCTCATCACCGACAAGATCCCCAACCAGCTCGACTTCCAGCGCAAGCTCTCCCAGCCGGTCGAGCGGATCAAGGAGTGGCCGGTGGGGGACAACATCTCCCTGCTGGAGGTGATGGAACACGGTCGCCCGGACATCCTGATCGGGGTCTCCGGCCAGCCCGGCCTCTTCACCGAAGAAGTGGTCAAGACCATGCACAAGCACTGTGCCCGTCCCATCATCTTCCCGCTCTCCAACCCCACTTCCCGGGTGGAAGCCACCCCGGCGGATCTCATTCGTTGGACCGACGGCCAGGTGCTGGTCGCCACCGGCAGCCCGTTCGCACCGGTGGAGTACAAGGGCAAGCGCTACGTCATCGCCCAGTGCAACAACTCTTTCATCTTCCCGGGTATCGGCCTTGGGGTGATCGCCTCCGGTGCCAACCGGGTGACCGATGCCATGCTGATGTCGGCCAGCCGTGCCCTCGCGGATTGTTCACCCCTGGTGAAGGGGGAAGAGGGCTCCTTGCTGCCGGATCTGGCGGACATCCATCAGGTCTCCCGCTACATCGCCAAGATGGTGGCCAAGACCGCCATGTTGCAGGGCAAGGCGGTGCAGACCCCCGATGATGTGATCGATCAGGCCATCGAGGCGAACTTCTGGCGCCCCGAGTACCGCCGCTATCGTCGTACTTCCTTCTGATCCCAAGGGGACAGACACGGAGAAGGGATGCCTCGGCATCCCTTTTTTGTGCACGGCTGTGAAGGAAGAGGAGGTTATTGTGCCGGTTGCTCGGCGGGGGCGGGCTCGGCGGGATTGCTGACACCGGTGACCCGGATTTCGACCCGGCGATCCGGGGCCAGGCAGTCGATGAGGGCAGCCCTGGCCTTGATGGCATCACACTGGGTGCCGGTGACCGGGTTGCTCTCGCCGTTGCCCTGGATGCTCACCTTGTCGGCGGGCAGCCCTTTGCCAATCAGGAAGTTGGCGACCGTGCTTGCACGGGCCTCCGACAGTGCCTGGTTGTTGGCATCCGAGCCGATGCGGTCGGTGTAGCCCATCACCATGGCGTTGCCATCCTTGGGTTTGACGTCGACGATCTGCTGGTAGAGGGCGTCGAGTGCCTGCATCCCCTCCGGTTTGAGCTCCGCCTTGCCAAAGGCAAACAGCACATCCGAACTCAGGTTGAAGGTCTGATCCACCGGCTCGGGAGCCGGGGGCGGCGGTGCCACGACCAGAGGCGCGGCCACCGGCACTGCGGCGACGGTGCGATTGGGGTGAAGCACCAGCTCGATGGTGGCGGTACTGATGTCGCTGACCCAGCGTTTGGTGCCGCTGCCCACCTTGTCGTTGTCAGGATCGTCCCCGACTCGCACCATGTAGCGGTAGCGGGTCTGGATGTCTACCCAGTCGCTCAGTCTGGCGGTCAGGCCCAGACCCGCCAGGGGAGCCAGGTTGTCATCTCCCCCGTTGACGGAGTCAACGTGATAGAGATAACCGCCCCCTTCGGCAAAGACAGAGAAGATGTCCCCCAGGGGCAAACGGCCAATGACCGACAGGGTGGCCCCCTTGCTGTTGAAGTCCTGGCCGGCAATATCCCAGTCACCGGTGGAGAGGTAGCCGAGCTCTGCCCCCAGATTCTCGTTGTAGTTGTAGCCGACAAAGGCGTTGATGGCGGTTGCGTCCTTGCCGACGTCCTGGCTGAAATCATCGATGTCATGGGCAAAGGCCCAGCCACCCCCAGCCCCCACATACCAGTCGTGAACAGGTGCCGCCTGGGCGGCACTCGTCGCCAATGCCAATGCAATCCACACAGGTTTCAGTCTTATGTTCATCGCGTATCCTCGTCGATGTTGGGTGTTATAGGGCTCCCAGCCCTTTGCTATGTATAGCCAACATTATGTATAGGCGATGTGAGCGCATTAACCATTTAAGTGACGCATCTGTATGGAAAATCGGTGAGACAGGCAGGTGGGCTGCCCGCGCTGGCGGTGCCGTTCGGGCATTAAAAAAGGGGCCGGAATGGCCCCTTTTTTTAACAGGTGGTTGTCCCCTTATTGCTGCACTTCCTGTACGCCGGTGACGCGCACTTCGACGCGGCGATCCGGTGCCAGGCAGGCGATCAGCTGAGCCTTGGCCTTGATGCCGTCACACTGGGTGCCGGTGACCGGGTTGGCTTCACCACGACCTTCGATGGAAACCTTGCCAGCCGGCAGACCCTTGCCAACCAGGAAGTCGGCCACGGTGCGGGCACGGGCTTCAGACAGCTTCAGGTTGTAGGCATCGGAGCCGATGCGGTCGGTGTAACCCACCACCACGGCGCTGCCATCTTTCGGCTGGACGTCGACGATCTGCTGATACAGGGTGTTGAGCGCAGCAGCCCCTTCCGGCTTCAGGGTGGATTTGCCGAAGGCAAACAGCACGTCCGAGCTCAGGGAGAAATTCTTGTCGACCATGACGGGCTCGGGAACCGGCTCGGGAGCCGGTGCCGGGGCCGGTGCCACATAGGTGGTGCGGTTCGGGTGCATCACCAGTTCCAGGGTGGCGACGCTCATGTCGGTTTTCCAGGTTTTCTGATCGTCACCCAGATCCCACATGTAGCGGTAGCGGGCCTGTAGGTCGATAAGGTCGGAGAGCTTGGCAGTCAGACCCAGACCCGCCAGCGGCGAGGTCCCGTTGTCGCTCTGGCCGTTGCCGTTGACGTGGTTGAAGTAGGCACCCCCTTCGGCGAAGACGGAGAAGATGTCATTCATGGGCAGGCGTGCGATACCGGACAGGGTGGCACCCTGGGTCTTGAAGTCGACGCCATCGACGCCAGCCTTGCCGGCATAGAGATAGCCGAGCTCGGCGGCAAAGTTCTCGGTGAAGTTGTAACCGCCGAACAGGGAGAGCGCGGTGGCGTCCTTGTCAGCATCCTGGCCGAAGGTATCCAGGTCGTGGCCATAGGCCCAACCTGCACCCATACCCGTGTACCAGTCGTCGGCCGCCTGAGCGGTGGTGGTTCCCATGGCTGCAATGGCCAGAGCAATCAGGGTTGGTGCCATTTTCATTTTCATCGTTTTATCCTCGTTGAGTTGCCGTGCTATGGGCGTACTGCGCACTCTTTGTTATACCGGTCGCAGATGACACTTCATGTGCGACACCGTGAGCGGATCACGGACGGCTTGAATAAAAAATGGATGGAAACCTGGATTCTCATGAAGCTGTTTCTCCATGGGCAACTAACCGGGCACTGAGCACTTTTAATAGTTCATCCAATGTCTTACAAGCGTTGCTACTGTATTCTTTTGAATCAGCGTGATCAAGTTTCTGCACAGATATGCAGCGCCGATACCGGTGTCGCGGGGCCGCAATACGGGGGTAAAGGGGAGAAAAGGTGAGACAGAGAGTGTCGCTGGGGGGAGGAGAGAGACAGCAAAAGGGGATGCCGTGGCATCCCCTTTTTTACGTTACCTGAGCGAAGTCAGATTACTTTTGAACTTCTTGTACGCCGGATACGCGAACTTCTACGCGACGGTCCGGAGCCAGGCAGGAGATCAGCTGAGCCTTGGCCTTGACGCCGTCACACTTGGTGCCGGTGACCGGGTTGGCTTCGCCGCGACCTTCGATGGCAACCTTGCTGGCAGCCATACCCTTGCTGACCAGGAAGTTGGCAACGGTGCGGGCACGAGCTTCAGACAGCTTCTGGTTGTAAGCGTCGGAACCGATACGGTCGGTGTAACCAACAACAACGGCGTTGCCGTCTTTCGGCTGGAACTCAACGATTTGCTGGTACAGAGCGTTCAGGGCTTGCACACCTTCGGCCTTCAGGCTGTCTTTGCCAAAGGCGAACAGCACGTCGGAGTTCAGGGCGAAGTTCTTCTCAACGATTTGCGGAGCCGGGGCCGGTGCTTCTTCAACAACCGGGGCCGGAGCAGGCGCTACGTAGGAAGTACGGAACGGGTGGTAAACGGCTTCCAGGGTCGCAACGCTCTGGTTGGACTTGTAGCGTACGTTGTCGGCGTGCAGGTCAGCCACGTCCCACATGTAGCGGTAGCGAGCTTGCAGATCCAGCGCGTCGTTGACCTTGTAGGTCACACCGGCACCGGCAAGCGGGGATACTTTGGTATCGCTGGTACCCAGACCGTCGGTGTGGCCCCAGTAGGCGCCAGCTTCACCGAACAGGGAGAAATCGTTGCCCAGCGGCAGACGAGCGATACCGGACAGGGTGGCACCCTGGCTCTCGTAACGGTTGCCGTCGGTGTTGCCACGGCCGGTGTACTGGTAGCCCAGCTCGGAACCGAAGTATTCGTTGAAGTTGTAACCAACGAAGGCATTGGCAGCAGCCGCATCTTCTTCGCCAACGTTCACGCCTTCGATCTTGTTCAGACCGTTGAAGTGAGTTGCACCAACACCGGCGCCGAAGTAGATGTCGTCAGCGGCGTGAGCTGCAGTTGCACCCATTGTGGCCATAGCGATGGCGATCAGGGAAGGAGCCATTTTCATCATAAAATAATCCTCGTTGAGATGGCACGTTGTTCACGTGCTTCGCACTTTGTAATTTATGTAAGCTGCTGGCTCTGTCGACCAACGACGTTGGTGCGAACAGGGATCCTAGATCCATCCAGGAGGCACGTATCTGGGTGCACAAGTGCGCGGGTTGCACTGTCGACAATGCATACTCCGCCACGAACAGCCGACGTCATTCCGATGACGTGGCGCACTTTATGCCCATTTCAAAACATGATCAAGCTCACAGATAAGGGATGGGGCAAATTGTGTCGTAGGGATAACTGGCTGTTTCTTGGGATTTATTAGTGATCCAAGTAGGCGCGATGCAGTTTCTTCTCAAGCTTCATATAAGCCTCAGCCCAAGCGTGCCGCGGGGTGGCGTCACCCGCCCTGACCGAGAGGACAGCAAGATAGTCCGCCTCAGTTGCTTCGCACAGCAAGGGTGTGAAACTGAGCAAGAAGTGACGGGCGAGGTAGGGATCGAGAGGCCAGATGTTGAGGATGGCCCGCGCCACGGGCTGGACGGCGGTGGAGCAGATGAAGTGCCGATGACCTGCTTCCAGCCATTGGGCCATCTCGGCGAGGTTTTCTTCCGGCACGATGCCGCCATCGCCTTTCTCCCTGGCCAGCGTCATCGTGTGACCATTGCCCAGTGCCAGGGTGCCGTTTTCTGCCACGACGCCGTCGTGGCTGCGCAGGGGAAGCGTCGCCTGGCCTTCAAGATAGAGGCTGCAGCTGTCCGGGAGGGCCGCCAGCACGGTGGCGGCGTCCCCCTGCATGGCCATGGGCAGCCAGAACGCTTCGGCCCGGGTCTGCAGACCCTGGGCGAGCTGACGGGGGAGGGAGTCCGGGTCGGAATGAAGACGGGAAATGATGCCGGGAAATGCCATGTTGATGACTCTCTTGGAAATAACCGGCGAATTATACGAGGGATGGCCGGGCAACAAGAAAGGTTTCTTTTCGAGACTGTTTACCTGAGGCGACGCAGCGATTACCATCCCCGAGGTTTGTGAAGGGTTGTCGTCGAAAGACGCTGATTATAGATAGAGGCTCGACCATAACGAGTCCGTTCAAAACTGATACACTTGACTACGAGTCGTCGCGAAAAATAAAGGTGGAGTCAATCCGCCGAACGGAGTATGAAACACATGAATTCAAATATCGTAACTGTTGGCAAGAAGATCCGTCAGATCCGCGAAGCGGTAGGCCTGAGCCGTCCCAAGTTTGCCGATCTGCTGGGCGTCCCCCCAACCACCCTGAAGAACTATGAACTGGGTTACCGTGAAGTCGGAGGCGCCTTCCTGGTTGCCCTGGCCCACCACCCCGATCTGCACAAGTTCACCCTCTGGCTGCTGGCTGACAAGAAAGTCGCCGAAATCGGCCAGATCGGTCCGGACGATATTGCCAAGGCTTGATTCAGTTCAACCTTGATAAAAATGCCGCCCTCGAGGCGGCATTTTTTATTTGTCAAAATGGATGATTATTTAATTAAATAATGCGTTGTGTGCGGTCAACGGCGATTTTCACTAAATCATCTTGTCGGGCTGGATTAATCCACGGAACACTCCGACCCTTTTAATTCAGGCGGTGATCCACACAGTGAGACAACGATGAGCCAATCCATTACCAAAGCCAGAGATGGGTTTACCAGCACCTTTGGCGTGCTGGCCGCGACCCTGGGGTCTGCCGTCGGGCTCGGGAATATCTGGAAGTTTCCCTATCTGACAGGGCGAGATCGTGAACGTTTTGAAGCAATGTTAAGAGGATTTGACCGACCGATCTGGGTGTGATCTTATACTCTCTTTTACGGGAGTTTCGCGATGAACCACCATGCTGCATTTACTCAATTCTTCTCTGAACTCAAAGACCCT
>NZ_JAGKRH010000187.1:0-16474 GCF_017939245.1 Aeromonas sp. PrichA-15
CTGTGGTGGAGACGAAGACAGCAAGAAGCAACTGCTCTGCTTTTTGTGGTGGCAATACAATTCGGACGCGGGGTGGAGCAGCTCGGTAGCTCGTCGGGCTCATAACCCGAAGGTCGTCGGTTCAAATCCGGCCCCCGCAACCAACTTCTGACTGATTTTCTTCTGCATTACCTCTCTGATCCCCTCCAGCATCTGTTGCTTGCACACAATAATGTGTGTTTTTCCGATCCCTCTCGCCATTTGTTCGGTATTATCCTGCTTTCTGTTCATGGATGAGGCCGCACCCTGTGATGACCCCTTTTAGCTATTCTTCTCCCCAAATCACGATGCAGAACACCTCCCTCGCCGAGGTAATGGCAGGGCCGGCTGCCGTCAAACTCCTGCTCATTGCCGACTCAGCGCGCGATACCCTGCTGGCGACGCCTCCCTTTGCCGCCGTGGCAACCCAGATAGCCCTGGGTCAGAAGGCCCCCTATTCCCTTGACGACAGTCAGGGGCTGCAACGGGTGATCTTCATGGATGCCCGCCCGGCCCTGGATCATCGGCTCTACAAGCAGGTGCGCATCTGGGTGGGCTCGCTGGCGGGCCTCAAGGCGACGCACCTGGCGCTCCATCTGGAGGGCTTTGACGATGAGCATCGCGCGCAACTGGCAAGGGTGGTGCTCGCCTGCCTGCTCGCCGCCGATGTGACCCTGCCGACCCAGAAACGGAGTGAGGCGACAAGACCGGGTTATCAGCAGTTGCAACTTTCCCCCCCTTGCGAGCTGGACATGGCCCGCCTGAGCGCAGAAACCGAAGGCAATGGTCTGGCTCGCCACCTGGCAGTGCTGCCAGCGTCCGAGCTCAATGCCCGTCATTACCGGGCCTATGCCCGGGAGCTGGCGCAGCAGGAGGGGTGGCAGTGGCAGGAGTTTGATGAGACGACCCTGGCACGGATGGGGGCTGGCGCCTTCCTGGCGGTGGCCCGTGGTTCGGCGGACGGTCAGGCCGCCATCGTCAGGCTCAGTTACTGTCCGGCCAACCCGCTGCGCCGCGTCGCGCTGGTGGGCAAGGGGATCTGCCACGACTCCGGTGGCTACAACCTGAAAGTCGGTGGCAGCATGTATGGCATGCACCTGGACATGGGGGGCAGCGCGGTGGCCCTTGGCACGCTGCTGGCCATCAGCCGGGCGAAACTCCCCGTTGAGGTGCATTGCTGGCTCGCCATCGCCGAGAACCACATCGGCCCGCAGGCCTTCCGGCCCGGTGAGGTGGTGACTGCGCTGAACGGCACCACCATCGAAGTGGTGGACACCGACGCCGAGGGTCGCATGGTGCTGGCGGATGCCCTGACCCTGGCGGCCGGGGACAAACCCGACTTGCTGATCGACTACGCCACCCTGACCGGCGCCTGCAAACGGGCGCTCGGCAGCCGTTACAGCGGCGCCTTCACCAACCGCCCCGAGTGGCTCACCACGCTGATAGCGCTGGGCCAGCAGAGCGGGGAGCGAGTCTGGCCCTTCCCCCTGGACGAGGATTACGATGACAACCTCGATAGCGAGTGGGCCGATCTGTTACAGTGCGCGCCGGGCGCCTCCCCGGATCACATCGATGCCGCCCGTTTTCTCACGCGCTTCGTGCCCGCCGAGCTTCCCTGGTTGCACCTCGACCTGAGTGGTTTTCGCAACAAGGGGGGCAATGGCGTGGTGGGCAGCGAGGTAACCGGCTTTGGTGTCAGGCTGACCCTGACCCTGCTCGACAGCCCTCTGGGGATGGGTACGCCCGACGCATGACAACGTGGCCAAGCACAATCAATAAGGACAAGCGTGAAACAAGCAAGCTATGACTGGGTGCTGTTCGATCTGGACGAAACCCTGCTCGATTTTCCGGTCGCCAGGGCGCTGGAGCGGACCCTGCAGATCTACGGCGTGGCGCCGACTCCCCCCAAGATGGCGGAGTACCATGCCCTCAACCAGCGGCTCTGGCAGCAGTACAACTCAGGGGAGATTGACGCCACCCACCTGCAGCAGACCCGTTTTTCGCTCTTTGCCGAGCAGGTCAACGTGGCGCCCATGGCGATGAACGAGACCTTCCTGCAGCAGATCATCGCCCTGAGCGTGCCGCTGGAGGGGGTGGAGGAGACCCTGCAGGCCCTGAAGAGCAAGGTCAGAATGGGGATCATCACCAACGGCTTCAGCCTGCCCCAGCGCGGGCGCCTCGACAAACTGGGTTGGAACAGCTGGTTTGAGCCTCTCGTTATCTCTGACGAGGTGCAGGTGACCAAGCCGGCGGCGGCCATCTTCCAGCATGCCCTGGCGCAGATGGGTCAGCCGAGCCCGGCGCGGGTGTTGATGGTGGGGGACAATCCCAAGACCGACATCGCCGGTGCCGCCGCCCAGGGGCTTGCCACCTGCTGGTACAACCCGGGACGGGAGACAGGCCCGTGCGAGGCGACCCACGAGATCCACCACTTCGCCCATCTCTGCGCGATCGTGCTGGGAGAGTAGGTCCCCTATGCCCGCAAGGATGTAAAAAAACAAGGCAGCCCATGGGCTGCCTTGTTTGCATCCGGCGTCTGCTAGCGGCCGAGGCGGGCGAGCAGCCAGGCCTCCAGCAAGGCCACTCCGGGGGCCAGCACGGCTTCGTCGAAGTCGAACTCCGGATGATGGTGGGGGGCCGCGAGGTTGGCTCCCAGGATGAGATAGGCGGCTTCGCCGCCGTGCTGCTGTACCCGCTCGATGAGGAAACCGGCATCCTCGCTGGCCCCGAAGCGGCGGGTGTGGATGGTATCAAGGGAATTCCCCTGTGCGAGAGGCACGATTTCCTCGATGAGGGCTGGGCTGTTCTCGATGCCGATCGCTTCCCCCTGTTTGCGGATGTGGTAGGTCGCGCCCTGCATCAGGGCCGCCCCCTCCACAATCTGCTGCACCTGATTGAACATGTAGTCGTTGAGGGCCGGCGTCGCGCCACGGGTCTCCCCCATCAGGCGGGCATGGCCCGGGATGACGTTGCGTCCACTGCCGCCGTTGAGCTGCCCCACGTTGATGCGGGTCATGCCATCCCGATGGCGGGGAATGCCGAGCATGGCGGTGGTGGCCATGCAGGCCGCCGCCAGGGCATTGTGGCCTGCGTTGGGCTCGAGCCCCGCATGGGCGGCTTGCCCCATGAACTCCACGTCGAATTTGGTTGAACAGAGAAACTCGGTGGGGTTGACCACCAGCTCACCGCTGCTCGCGTGAATGCCGATGTGCAGTGCCAGCAGAGCGTCCACGTCGTCGAGCTGCCCCCCTGCCGCCAGCGCCTTGCCGCCTCGGCAGCCCTCTTCAGCCGGCTGGAAGAAGAGCTTGATGCGGCCAGTGAGGCGATCGGCGAGGGCCGCGATCCGCTCGGCCAGCACCAGCCCGATGGCGGTGTGACCATCGTGGGCACAGGCGTGCATCCAGCCCGGGTTGGCGGAGTGCCAGCCTCCCTGGCCGGGCAGGTGTGACACCTCCTGGCTCTCTTCGACCTCCACCGCATCGATATCGAAGCGAAACGCCAGGGTGGGGCCGGGGCGCCCGCTCTCCCAGAGTCCCATCACGCCGGTGAGTGCGTCGATCCGCGTCAGCCACTCCGGATGCGCCCCCTGGTACAGGGCACGGGCCTTCTGGGCCTCGACGTCTATTTCCCGTCCCATGATGAGGGTGCTGGCGAGCAGTTGATCCCCCAGCATGATGGAGAAACCGAGTTCAGTGAGGTGTTGGGCTATGAGGGTGGTGGTGCGAAATTCACACCAGGCGGCTTCGGGGTGACGATGAAGGTCGCGGCGCCAGTGGCGCAAGGCATCCTGAGTCATGGTGGTTCCTGCGTAGCAAATCCAGCGGCCATTGTGACGGGCAGGGGGACAAGAGTAAATCCCGCAGGGGGAGATGCGACAAGGGGAGCCCGGGCTCCCCTTGAAAGATGGCATGGATGTCGACGAGGTCGTTTTGTGTGCGCAGATAGCGCTCAATGATGGCTTGGCATCATCCTTTGCCAGGGCGCGTCAAAAACCCATGTTGCAGTCTGTTTTTTGAACCGCCCCTCTGGGGCAGAGGTGGCAGATGGCTGATTGGCCGACTTAGAGCTGTGCCAGCGACGGCATGGAGACGGCAACCAGAGTGAAAAACACGGTGAAAACGGCGGTAACTACGAACTCTTTCATGATTTTATCTCCCTTGGTTGGCTCATGATGGAACCAAGATACCACAACAGAACGATAAAACAACGAAAAATGTAATTATGAGGCAAAAATGGTTTGGTGGTGGAATGCGGCTGCATTTTTCCAAGTTTAAGGGCGTTTTTTGTCCTGTGAAGGGTTTTATGGTGATGTCAGTGAAAGTGGATGCATATAAAGCCTTTAAATACATTGAGTTATGTTATTTTTATGACGCTCTCTTTGGTGGTTCCGATTGGAGTTTTTGTGGTGATCTCCATTTTTCAGCAGCAAAATGGCCTGCGGGATGCGAAGATTGATGTCGCCATAGGAAGGTTGGTGGCTGCTAGCCAGGTTTTGTCATCCCATGTCATGTTTTCTCACGACTTGTGCCCTAACCTCAGTCTGCAAGGCTGTTGCCAGCCAGGGTTATCCGATGAAGCCTCAATTTTCTGCTCATCCCAAACAGGCTGGGTGCAAAAAGAGTACGGAAAAACGACAAAAGGGCCGTCAAAGGAGCATGGAAGGGAAGGGGTAAGGCGGGAAAATGGGGGTTTGACCTTCATGGGGCCTTGGGTGGCCGGAAGCCCCGTTTTTCGCTGTTTTCTTGGGGGGCGAGCCACCGGGCCCGCGCGCAGGGGAAGCGGGAGAGATCGTCGGCCCACCCGGGTGGCTATATGGCGCCAGTGTGATGGGATGAAGGGCAGGTGAGGCCTGGCGCAGGGCCGTGGCTCTGCGGCACCAAGGCCTTTATCCAGACCCGTCGCGAACAAGGTGAGCAAGCAGAAAAGCGGGGGAAAGAAGTAAAGGAGAAGGTCGTGGGGTCAGAGGCTCAGGGCCGCCGGGCAAGGGGTAAGACATGGCGACAGTGGCCAGTGGATAGCCGGGCCCCCGCAGAGGGAGGAGGGGGTGAGGAGCCCGCATAAAAAAACCCTCCAGAGGAGGATTTTTTGTCAGACCACAGCCTTTAGAACAGGGTGGTGGAGAGATCGTACAGCTCCTGGTTGAACGGGCGCTTCAGGTTCTCGATGCAGTCGATGATGTCGTGGTGCACCATCTCGTTGCCCTGAATGCCGACGCAGCGGCCACCCTGGCCCGCCAGCAGTTGCTCGACGGCGAAGGCACCCATGCGGCTGGACATGATACGGTCACGGGCAGTGGGAGAACCGCCACGCTGGATGTGACCCAGGATGGTGGCGCGGGTTTCGCGGCCGGTCATGGCCTCGATGTCTTTTGCCAGGGCGTTGACGTCGGTGACGTGCTCGCAGATGGTGATGATGGCGTGCTTCTTGCCCTTGGCTTCCCCTTCCTTGATCTGTTGCAGCAGCTTCTCCTTGTCGAAGGCCACTTCCGGCACGATCACGTACTCGGCACCACCGGCAACAGCGGCAGACATGGCCAGATCGCCGCAGTGGCGGCCCATGATCTCGACCACGGAGATGCGGTGGTGGGAGCTGCAGGTGTCGCGCAGGCGGTCAATGGCGTCCACGACCACGTTCAGGGCGGTGTCAAAGCCGATGGTGAAGTCGGTACCGGCGATGTCGTTGTCGATGGTGCCCGGCAGGCCGATGCAGGGGAAGCCCTCTTCGGTCAGCTTCTTGGCACCCATGTAGGAGCCGTCACCGCCGATGACCACCAGGGCATCGATGCCGTGTTTCTTCAGGTTTTCGACCGCTTCGGCACGGACTTTCGGATCCTTGAAGGCGGGGAAACGGGCGGAGCCGAGGAATGTACCGCCACGGTTCACGACGTCGGAAACGCTGTGACGCTCGAGCTTGACGATACGGTCCTGGTGCAGACCGAGGTAGCCATCATAGATGCCGTAAACTTCCAGGCCATGATGCAGACCGGCGCGCACCACGGCGCGGATGGCTGCGTTCATACCCGGTGCGTCACCACCACTGGTCAAAACACCAATACGTTTGATTTGTTTGGTCATGAGTGCCTCTGGATCTGAGTTGTCGAAAATCAAGATTCTGAAAAATACGGCTGGCCGCTTTTACTATATCGGCTTTCCTATGGCGAGAGGGTCCATAGGAAAGCGATATGCAAAGAGGGGCGGGGCCCCTCTTTGCTTGGCGCTTACTTGGCGGCGCCAGCGATGATCTGGGAGAAGTCGTCCACTTTCAGGGACGCGCCACCCACCAGGCCACCGTCGATGTCCGGCTGGCCGAACAGGTCGGCAGCGGTGGCGCCAGTCACGGAGCCGCCGTACAGGATCTGTACCTTGGCAGCCACGGCTGCATCAAAACCGGCCAGGTATTGACGGATGTGAGCATGCACGGATTGTGCGATCTCCGGGGTGGCGGTCTTGCCGGTGCCGATGGCCCATACCGGCTCGTAAGCGATGACGGCGTTCTCGAAGGAGGCGATGCCGCAGCGATCGATCACGGCCTTGAGCTGGGTCTCGACCACCTGGTTGGTGGTACCGGCTTCGAACTGGGCCAGGGTTTCACCGATGCACAGCACGGGGATCAGGCCGCCCTTCTGGATGGCTTCGTACTTGGCAGCCACCACGTCGTCGGTCTCTGCGTGCAGGGTACGACGCTCGCTGTGACCGACCAGGGAGTAGGTGCAGCCGAAGGCTTTGAGCATGGAGGGGGCGTTTTCGCCGGTGAAGGCGCCGGACTCGTGAACGTCGGCGTTCTGGGCACCGTAGGCGATCTTGCTGCCAGCGGTCAGCTGTTCAACCAGACCCAAAAAGATAACCGGCGGGCAGACGGCCACTTGCACGGAAGGATGAGCGGCAGCGGCCGGGGTCAGTCCTTTGATCAGGGCTTCTACAGAAGCCTTGGTGCCGTTCAGTTTCCAGTTACCCATTACCAGGTGCTGTCTCATCTTCTATATCTCCTAGGCATTTGATTGCGCAACATTATATGAATTGAACCGAGCCCAAGATAGCTGACCCGGCGGCAAATGACGTAATTTTTTTTCGCTTTCCTGATCCAAATCAGGAATGCAAGGCGCGATTGCTCACTCGGTGACCTGCCCACGCAAACGGGCCCACCATACCCCAATCCACTCGTGAATGGCAGCCTCGGAATACATCAGATAACGCCCCTTGGGGAGGTAGCTGTAGAGGGGTTGCAGCTCCTGACTCTGCTTGGCGGTGTAATCGGTGGGAGCCGGCACCGCATCGAGTCCCTGACTGCGATAGAGAGCCATGGCCCGGGGCAGGTGGGTGGCCGAACTCACCAGCGCCACCCGCTTGCCGTTGAGGTGGGCGGCGATGCTGACCGCCTCGTCATGGGTGTCTTTGTTGTTTTCAAACAACGTCATGCGCGCACGCGGGATGCCAAGGCTGGCCGCCATGCGGGCGTTGACCTCGGCGTTCGACAGGGGATCCCCGGCCACTGCGCCGGAGAAAACCAGCTCGGCCTCTGGATAGACCAGAGCCAGGCGAACCCCTTCCAGGGTGCGCGCCAGGGAGATGTTGTTTTGCCAGGCGCGCTCTGGGATGGCCGGATCGCTCACATGACCGTTGCCCAGCACGACGATGGCCTGGATGTCAGGATGCTGGCTCACCTCGAAGGGGGGATAGGTCTGCTCCAGGCTGCGGGCCAGCTCGTAGCTCACCGGCCGCGTCCCCATCAGGGCGATGATCACCAAGGAGAGGGTCGCCAGCAGCCTGCCGCTTTTTTGAAAGCGGGTGAACCAGAGCAGCACGAGCGCCAGCACCAACAAGGAGAGAGAGAAGGGGAGCGGCATCAACAGATGGCCCAGCCATTTCTTGATGACAAAGAAGTTGAGCTCGAACACGACAGACACGTCCTTGAGTTTTCAGCAAATTCGGGATGTGACAGAATACCCCTCTTTTTTCCTGTGGCCCAATCCTGTGTGGTTCCTCCTGCGGCCCTCATGGCGGGGCGGTCGAAGATGAGTGTGTCTTGAAGCAAGATCAGAGTTTTGACGGGCGCGCGGACAAGTTCGCTCGCAACATTTACGACTCCACCAAGGGGCGCATTCGCACCACCATTGTCTGGAGTGACATCGAAGCCTGCCTGGCGCGCCTGGGCAACCGGCCGCTGCGCATCCTGGATGCCGGCGGCGGCTTTGGCTACTTCGCCCAGAAACTGGCGGCCATGGGCCATCAGGTGGAGCTGTGCGATTTGTCGGCAGAAATGCTGGATCTGGCCCGGGAGCAGATCGCCCAGAAGGGCTTGGAAGACAGAATTCGTCTCATCCATTGCCCCATTCAGGATCTCAAGCACCAGGTGACCGGCACCTTCGATCTGGTGCTCTGTCACGCGGTACTGGAGTGGCTCGCCGAGCCGCGCCAGACCTTGCTGGGTCTGTTCCCTTTCGTCAAGGCAGGGGGCATACTGTCGCTGCTTTTTTACAATCGTCACGGCCTCCTGTTCCAGAGCCTGGTGGTGGGCAATTTTGACTATGTGCGCCTGGGCCTTCGCAAGAAACGCCAGACAGCCCTGACACCCACCAATCCCCAGTTGCCGGAGCAGGTCTATGACTGGATAGGCCGGGGGGGATTGCGGATCATCGGCAAGACCGGGGTGCGTGTCATCCACGACTACATGCGCCACAAGCAGGATCAGGTCGAGAAGTTCGAGGACCTGCTGGCCATGGAGCAGCAATATTGCCGCCAGGAGCCCTTTGTTTCCCTGGGGCGCTACATCCATGTGATGGCCCAGAAACCGGCCGGTTGAGCCCCACCGGCGTGAATACGATGCGGGATCCAGCCGCCGGGGCGCCACCGACCCCGGCCTATATCACCACGGCAGGCAAAGACCTGCCGACTATAACAACGAGATGATAACGTCATGATGAGTACATCCCGTACCCTGCCAGAGACGGTGGGATGGGTCAGACAGGAGGGGTTGGCGCTGAACCTCCCCACCGACAGGCTGGCCTTTCTGATAGCGATCAAGACGCTCTCCGAGGACGAGTCTGATCTCTCGGAGGCCGCGCTGCACGATGCCTTTGGCTATGTCAGCAGTGCCTTCGGCCAGATGGACGAGACCCTCACCGGTCGCGCCAACAACGCCATCAACGATCTCATTCGTCAGCAACTGCTGTCGCGTTTCACCACCGACATGGTGGCGGGGGAGAGCCTCTACCGCCTGTCGCGCCTTGGCATGAGCATCGTCGATTTCTTCATGGATCAGCGCCAGGTGGACTCCATCAAGCTCTCCATCCTGCTCGAGCACCTGGCGGCTGAGCTCGACACCGCCCGCAAGGCGGCGCTCGAGACCAACACCCGGGAGCAGTGGGACGCCGAGGTGCTGCCGCGCCTCTCCTTCTCCCTGGAAGAGACGCTCGGGCGCATCGATCTCACCCAGCGCGCCATGGACGAGCAGCAAAACCAGGTCAAGAGCGAGATCGCGGCCCTGCTGACCCAGAACTGGGTCGATGCCATCCACAGCTGCGAGAAGCTCCTGCACGAGACCGGCCAGACCCTGCGCGAGTTGCAGGACACCCTGGACGCCGCCGGCCACCGCCTGCAGGCGGGGCTGCTCAACATTCAGGAAGCGGCCCAGGGGCGCGATGATCTGTTCCATGTCGAGGAGCTGACCCACGCCCTGCAGGGGCGTCTGGACGTCATCACCGCCTGGGGCCAGCAGTGCATCGAGCTCTGGTCCCGTTATGACAGGCACGTCCACAAGTTCATCCGCAACGCCATCGACATGGACAAGAACCGCGCCTTCAGCCAGCGGTTGCGGGAATCCATCCGCAACTTCGAGCAGCACAGCTGGTTGTTGCGGGTGGCCGAAGAGCCCCGTTTGCTGGAGCTGCGGGATGAAACCATCGCCATCCACGACGAGGAGGTGACCGGCGAGGTGCCCCTCGAGATGGAGTACGTGGAGATGGTGGACATCAACCAGGAGCTGGCGGAGCGCATCGAGCGCTACCTGGCCCGCTACCCGGAGCAGGGAGATCGGCTGGATCTTGCCGACGTGCTGCGGGAATACCTGCTGGACTACCCGGCCCATGCCCACTTCGACGTGGCGCGCCTCCTGATCGATCAGGCCGTGCGTCTCGGCCATGCCAGCGGTGAGCGCGAGCACCACCGCCAACCCGCATGGAAACCCATCAACCAAGCTGGATCCAAGGTTCAGGCCTATGTCATCGATCAATACTGAATTCCCCTTGCCCCTGCGTCTCGCAGAGGCCATCGCCAACCCCTTGTTTCCGCGCATCGACACCGCCCTGCGCTCCGGTCGCCACATCAGTGCCGACGAATTCGAGCAGCACTCGGCCCTGGTGGAGTACCACCAGGAGCTGGAGATCTTCTACGGCCGCTATCAGGTGGAACTCATCAAGGCGCCGGAAGGCTTCTTTTACCTGCGTCCGCGCCCGAGCGCCGACATCGGTACAACAGTGTTATCTGAGCTCGATATGCTGGTGGGCAAGGTGCTCTGCTACCTGTTCCTGAGCCCGGACAGGCTCGCCTCTGAAGGGGTGTTCGCCATGGGCGAGCTGCAAGAAGAGGTGCTGAGTCTGGCGGACGAGAAGCAACTGCTGCGCATGGTCAACAGCCGCTCCGGCGGCACGGATCTGGACAAGAAGAAGCTCCTCGAGAAGATCCGCACCTCCATGCGTCGCCTCAAACGCCTCGGGATGATCACCCCCCTTGGCAACAGCGACAAATTCCGGGTCAACGAATCCGTGTTCCGCTTCGCCGCCGATGTGCGCTCCGACGAGGATCCCCGCGCGGTGCAACTGCGGATGATCCAGGAAGGGGAGGCCATTTTCCACGATGACGAGATGCCGAGCAGCGATTCCCTGTTCGAGGATATCGAAGAGGATCTGGACGAAGAGCAGCTGGAGCTGGAGGTGGAAGATGATCTGCAACGTTAATGTGCCGGCACTGATGGTGTCTGCCGGTTTGATGGAGAGTGTGGCGTGAGAGGCAAATTCAAATCCCTGACCATGGTCAACTGGAACGGCTTCTTCGCCCGCACCTTCGATCTCGACCAGCTGGTCACGACCCTGTCCGGCGGCAACGGCGCGGGCAAGTCCACCACCATGGCGGCCTTTATCGCGGCCCTCATTCCCGACCAGTCACTGCTTCACTTCCGTAATACCACGGAAGCGGGTTCCAGCAGTGCCTCCCGCGACAAGGGGCTCTACGGCAAGCTGCAGCGTGGCCACTGCTATTCGCTGCTGGAAGTGATGAACAGCCGCGAGCAGCGGATCTGGGTCGGCGTCCACCTCGAACAGGTGGCCAACCGTGACAACAAGGTCAACATCACCCCGTTCGCCCTGGTGGATGTACCCGAGCACCTGGCGCCCACGGATCTGCTGCTGGAGAAGCTCGATGACGGCAAGGGCCGGGTACGTGCCTTCGCCGATCTGAAGGGAGCGGCAGCGGAGCTTGGCGCCATCAAGGTCGCCAAGTTCAATACGGTGACCGATTATCACAACTTCATGTTCGAGTTCGGCATCACCCCGAAGAAGCTGCGGGATCAGAAGGATCGTGGCAAGTTCTATCGCCTGATCGAAGCCTCCCTCTACGGCGGTATTTCGTCTTCCATCAGCCGCTCCTTGCGTGAATACCTGCTGCCGGAGAACTCCGGTGTACGCAAGGCGTTCCAGGACATGGAGGCGGCCATCTACGAGAACCGCCGCACCCTGGAAGCCATCAAGGAGACCCAGGGTCAGCGGGATCTCTTCAAGAACCTGATCACCGAGACCACCCACTATGTGGCCGCGGAGTATGTGCGGGGCGCTGCCGAGAAGAGCCGCCTCTCCGAGCTGGCCCTCAAGGCACGCTCTGAGCTCGCCGGCAAACGCCGTCTGCTGGCCGAGGAGAAGCAGCGCGCCATCTATCTGGCGGACGAGGTGGATCAGCTCACCAACCGCGAGAAGCTCCTGACCGACGAGCTGGAGTCCGCCGCCGAGCACCTGGCCAAGGTGATGGCGGCCGTGGCCCTGCAAAAGAAGATTGCCCTCTATCGCGCCGATCTGGCGGAGCTCAACGACAAGCTCGAGCAGCAGCAGGCGGTGGTGGAAGAGATCCACGGCCAGTTGCTGGAAGTGGAGGAGCGCAAGGAGCTGGCCCAGGCAGAGGTGGACAGCCTCAAGACCCAGCTGGCCGACTACCAGCAGGCGCTCGATATCCAGCAGACCCGCGCCATCCAGTACCGTCAGGCGGTGCAGGCCCTGGAAAACGCCCGCGAGCAGTGCGAACTGCCGGGGCTCGAGCCTGCGCAGGCGAGCGACACCCTGCACCAGTTCCGCGCAGCCGAGCAGAGCCTCACCAGCCGGGTGCTGGGGGCCGAGCAGCAGCTGGCGCTGGCCAAGGCGGCGGTGGCCGAACACGAAGCGGCGCTGACGCTGCTGCTCAGCATCGCACCCGAGACAGTGCGCGAGGCTGCCTGGCCCACCGCGCAGGCGCTGCTCAAGCGCCACATCGAAGACAAGGCCCGCATTGCCCAGGGGCAGGGTCTGCGCGCCGCGCTGGCTCGCCTCGAGAAAGAGAGCGAAAGCCAGAAGACGCTCTTGCGGCTGCGAGACGAGCTGGCCCAGGCGTCTGGTCAGCACATTGCTAGCCAGGACGAGCTGGAGATCTTCCTCGAAGCCCAGCGCACCCGCCAGGAGGAGCTCTCCGAGCAGCAGGCAGAGGCCAATCAGCGCCGCGCCAGCCTCGAGCATCAGGGCACTCAGCTGGGTCGCGATATCGCGGAGCTGACCAAGCTGGCCCCGCGCTGGCTCAAATCCTTTGAAAAACTCGAGCAACTGCGCGAGCAGAGTGGCTTGGCCTTGGCCACCGCCGAAGAACTCTCTTCCGGCATGCAGAGCGTGCTCGACAAGGAGCGGGAGTTCGAGCAGGAGAGCAACCGCATTCAGGGCCAGAAACAGGCGCTGGAGATGCAAATTCGCAACCTGCAGCTGGGTGCCGGCGAGGCGGATCCGCGTCTTGCCCGCATCGCCGAGCAGGTGGGGGGCGTGCTGCTCTCGGACGTCTATGACGACATCTCCATCGATGATGCCCCTTACTACTCCGCGCTCTACGGCCCGGCTCGCAGCGCCCTGGTGGTGCTCGACCTCGAAGGCGCCATCGAGCGGCTGAAAAAGCTGGAAGATTGCCCGGAAGATATCTACCTCATCCAGGGCAACCCCGACTCCTTTGACGAGGATCTGGTGGAAGCGGATGAGCTGGGGGACGCCGTGCTGGTGCGCACCAGCAAACGTCAGGTGCGCTTCTCCCGCTACCCCGAGCTGCCGCTGTTTGGCCGCGCCGCCCGGGAAAAACGGATCGAGCAGCTCGATCTTGAGCGGGAAAACCTCATCGAGGGCTACGCCAAGGCCGCCTTCGAGCAGCAGAAGTACCACCGTCTCTACGGCCACTTCCGCGACTTTATCGGCCAGCATCTGGATATCGCCTTCCGCCCGGACCCCGAAGCCGAGGTGCAGGCCAAGCAGCACGAGCAGCGCAAGCTGCAAGAAACCATCGCCGAGTGCGACAAGCAGCTGAGTGATGCCAAAGCCGCCGCCGCCCAGCTGACCCGCCATATCCAGCTGGTGCAGGGGATGCTGCCCTTTGCCCACCTGTTTGCCGAGGCAGACCTGGCGGCCCGCCTCGAGGCGGCTCACGCCGATGTGGAGGCCCTTAAAACAGCCGAAGCCTTTATCGCCAGGCACGGCAAGGCGCTGGAAAAACTGGAAACCATGGTGCAGGTGCTGCGCCAGGATCCCCAGGATCTGGCGGCCCTGCAGGCGGCCTTTGACGAGGTGAGCGACCTGCTGGCCGAGCAGAAGCGCCGTTGCTACGCCCTCGATCAGCTGGTGGCCCGTTTGCCGCACTTTGCCTATCAGGATGCGCAAGATCTGCTGGGCAAGGCCTCCGAGATGAGCGAGCGACTCAAAGAGAAGCTCAAGGCGGCAGAGCTTGCCGCCCGCACCGCCGGTGAGCAGCACAAGCAGATCACCCAGCGCCACACCGAGGCGCTGCAACTGCGCACGGCGCTCGATTCCAGCGCCTCGGCCAAGGGGCAGACCCTGGCGGAGTTCGAGCAGGAGCTGGCGGCCATGGGGCTGACCCTGTCGGATGACATGGAAGAGAAGGCCCGTGCCCACAAGAAAGAGATTGAAGAGCTGCTTATCCGCACCCGGACCCGCCGCACCAGCGCCGATGCCCAGTTGCAGGTGTGCAAGCGCGAAATCGAGTCCCTTGGCGGTCGTCTCAAGCTCGAAGGCAAGGATTACTACAGCGCCCGCAAATCCCTGGTGGGTCACAAGGCGAGCTGGTCGCGGGTGGTGCGTCTGGCACGGGAGACCGACGTCGAGAAGCGTCTGAACAAGCGCGAGCTGGCGTACCTCGACAGCGACGAGCTGCGCTCCATGTCGGACAAGGCCCTCGGCGCCCTGCGGGTGGCGGTGGCCCACGACGAGGCCCTGCGCGATGCGCTGCGTCTGTCGGAAGGCAACCGCAGCACCGAGCAGAAGGTCGCCTTCTATGTGCAGGTCTACCGTTACCTGAAAGATCGCATCCGCAACGACATCATCCGCTCGGACGATCCGGTGGAAGCCATCGAGGAGATGGAGATCGAGCTGGCGCGCCTCGCCGACGAGCTCAAGCAGCGGGAAACCCATCTGTCCCTCTCCTCCCACGAGGTGGCGGCCAAGATCACCAACATCATCCGCCGGGAGCAGAACCGCATCCGGGTATTGAACCAGGGCCTGCAGAACATCGCCTTCGGTCTGGTGCGCGGGGTGCGTCTCAACGTCAATATCCGCGAGGCCCACACTCGCCTCCTGACCGCACTCGCCGATCAGAGCGCCATGCACAACGATCTTTTCGCCGACAAGGAGCTCAGCTTCTCCGAGGCCATGGCCAAGCTCTTCCAGCGTCTCAACCCGCAGGTGGAGCAGGGGGAGCGCAACTATCAGGTGATGGGGGACGTGCTGCTCGACTATCGCAACTACCTGGAGCTGGAGATCGAGGTGCAGCGCGGGGCTGACGGCTGGCTGCGGGCCGAGAGCGGCGCCCTCTCCACCGGCGAGGCGATCGGCACCGGTCAGGCCATCCTCTTGATGGTGCTCATCAGCTGGGAGGAGGAGTCCCGCCGTCTGCGCGGCAAGGACATCGCTCCCTGCCGCCTGTTGTTCCTGGACGAAGCGGCACGGCTTGATGGCAAATCCATCGCCACCCTGTTCGAGCTGTGCGAGCGGCAGGACATGCAGCTCCTCATCGCGGCGCCGGAGAACATCAGCCCCGAGAAGGGCACCACCTACAAGCTCATCCGCAAGGTGCAGGGCAAGCACGAGCATGTGCATGTGGTGGGGCTGCGCGGCTTTGGCTTCGCCGATGACAAGCTCATCGCCTGACCCCTTCCCCTGACAGGGGCTGACGGAGCGATACGCAAAACGGGAGGCCTGGGCCTCCCGTTTTCCATGGGAAATATGAGAGAGTAGGCCCCTGTTAACGGAAGCCCGACTGGCGATGCTGGTCGCTCTGTCCCATCGAGGAAGCAACGCATGACGACGCGACAAAAAGGGCTGCTGGCCTCCCTGTGCCTGCTGCTGGCGGCCTGCAGCAGCCAGCCTGATGCAGGCAGTGCGGGCAACTGGCGAGGCTATAGCGAGACGGGGCTCGCCTCCTATTACGCCGATCGCTACCACAACAAACGCACTGCCAGCGGGGAGCCTTACCAGCGCCACGACAACACCGCCGCCCACATGACACTGCCCTTTGGCGCTCTGGTGAGGGTCACCAACATGGCCAACGACAAGAGCGTGGTGGTGCGGGTCAACGACAGGGGCAATTTCCCTCGCGGGCGCATCATCGATCTCTCCAGGGCGGCGTTCAGCGCCATCGGCAACCCCCGATCCGGGCTTATCAAGGTCAGGATTGAGGTGCTCTAGTCACCGGGTCTGCATGTGCCGGTGCCCCTCCATACCCGGGCCGCTGGAAGAGGGCATTTCCCAGTGATCGCGGGCCATCTTCTTCATTCCATTGGTGAGGTCGCCAACGCGACTTCCCATTTTCCGGTGTGCCATTAAGATAGCCAAACGAAAAACAGGGTGTCTTTGCCATCTGGCGGCAACCGGGCATGGCATGGTGTGTGAGACACCCTTTCAACCCCCGGCCCATGTTTCGCCGCTAAGGCGCAGGCTATAAAGAGAGACGTCATTCACAGGGAGGATCAGAACATGACTGACAAGCGTGCCATTCAGGCAACGGCCATCCCCGAGCACAAGGCAAAGTCCCTCTATCCGTAAGTATTCACCGGAACAGTATTGACACAGGAAAAATGAGACGATCGTCTCTTGATCCCACTTTCCTGCTTGCTTGATCCTGCTCCTTAGATACGCTCCCCCCATGAGCAAAAACACCATGCATTCCGCGGGAATGCCCAC